>JBDTMK010000039.1:0-14322 GCA_039934315.1 Pyrinomonadaceae bacterium
ACAGCCGAAAATCAGCGGCGGTTTTATGGAACTGCCGCAGGGAGCGGGGCTGGGGTCGGCGTCGGCGTCGGAGTTTGAGCCAAAGACGCACCGGCACCCAACAAAAGACAAATGCAGACCGCTAAAAATCTTCCCCTTGATTTTTTCTTCATAAGCGATTAGACGCCTCAGTTTCGTTATCTGTCACAAGCAAACACGGAGGATCGCAGAATCATATCATTTTTGGCCGGCATTCTCGTAAACAACGAGGGTTTCGCTGGGCGAGACCATCTCGTAGGTTGTTCCCCGCCAGGTCACGCGACGCGACATCCATGCGGAAAATGCATTGTAGAAAAACAGGAATGGAGCAAGCGACCAGAAAACCATTTGTGGAAGCATCTGTCGCCGGAGTTTATTTTGGTATTGCACGAGTTCGAGCGTAACCGCTTTCATCCGCAGCCATGACTTTCCCATGCTGAAGACCGTCACTGACAATAATGTAAACATCGCAGCTGCGACGGTCACGTCATTCTTTGCGCTGAAGATCATTATCAGGAGAGAGGAGACCATAACGATCGTAAACAGGCTTGAACCGAAAAACGACATGATCCAAAGGTCGGGAGCATAGACGCGGGTGATCTTCATCTGACGTGTCGTGAATTCGAAAAGCTCGCGCATTGTGCAATCTTCGACGGTCGCAGTTAATGCCCGGGGTACAAAATGGATCTGCAGGCCGGCATCGTGGATCACGCGTGTCATCGTGAAATCGTCGGATAGTGTTCCCCGCCATTTTTCGCGAATGTCGAGTCTTTCGAAAACGTCACGCCTGATCGCCGTTGATCCGCCCCAGCAGAAATTTGTTTTTCTATTCGCACCGAGTGCGGATGCGATCGAAGCGTTCCACATATTGCGCATTTCCGATGCAAAGGTTTCGTTTTTCGAGATGAACCACCGATAGCCCGTTGCTGCACCGACATTGTGATCGGCCAGGGCCCCGGCTAAACTTCGTAGCCAATGCTTTGATGGGCGAGCGTCCGAGTCGACGAAAACAAAAATTTCCGACGCCGGGTCGGCGTAGAGAATGCCTTCGCGCAGGTTCGCGACTTTCTGGCTCGACTCAGTGGCCATCGGTGCGACAACCAATTTAACTTGCCGTCTAGCCTCGCGCCATGCGGATTCGATCACCGCAGCGGCCTCATCGTTTTCATCGTCGAGGATAAATACGATCTCGTACTCGGGATAATCCTGCTCGAGCAGGGCATCGAGATTCTCAAGCATTCCCTGGTCGATACCTCTGCACGGCGCGAAGATCGTTGCGCGCGGCGTGTAGTTCGACTCCGGTTTCGCGAGCTCCTGTCTGAAGTATTTTAGATAATCGATTCCGCCGCGGAACGATTTGTAACTGAAGTAGATCAGTGCCGCAGCCAGGATGTAATAGATGAAGGTCACAAGAGTGGTCGGTGGTCGATTCCGAGTTATCCGTTGTCAGTTGTTCCGGAGAAACTGGCCGAGATGATGGATTGTCCATTCTGTAGAGTCGCGCTTCGATCGAGCCATTACGGCGGCGGCGTTTCGACCAAGCTGCCTTCTCGTATCGTCGTTTTGGAGCAATTCCGTGAACTGTTCGTAGAGTCTCTCCGAGACCTGAAAATCGTCGGGAGCCGTCGATGTCTGACGCACCGCACTATTCTCAAGAAACTCCCGAACGACAGCATCGAAGTTCGCCGTGTACGGACCTACGACGATCGCCTTTCCTTCAGCCGCCGGCTCGATAATACTTTGCCCGCCGTGCGGGATGAGCGAACCACCGACGAACGCAATCTCGGCCAAGGGGTAGGCGGCTCGAAGCTCTCCAATTGTGTCGAGGAGAATAATGTCGGCGTTCGCGTCTGCACCTGACTCTGGAGAGCTTCGGCGGACAAAACTGTAAGGCGAATTGCGAAGCAATTTCTCAACCGCGTCGAATCGCTCCGGATGTCGGGGTGCGATCATGAGTCGGCATGAGTAACTAAGCTGGTCCTCGAGTGCTTCCATAACATATCGCTCTTCAGGGTCATGGGTACTGGCGGCGATTATCAGCGGCTTGTCAGCTGAGATGCCAAAGCGTCGACGAAATTCTTCGGTCAAATCAGGGTTCGCCTCCCCAGGCACTTGCTCGAATTTCATGTTGCCGGTGACTTTCACCTTTTGAGGATCAATGCCGAAGCCGAGGATCCGCGCGGCATCAGCCTCACTCTGCATCAAAGCGAGGTCCACCTCATTCAAAACCGTTCGAATAAAAGACCCGACCTTCGAATAGCGATCAAACGACTTTTGCGACGAACGTCCATTCACGATCGCGATCTTCGCCCCGCTCAGTTTTGCTTCGCGAATGAACCTCGGCCAGATCTCGGTTTCCATCAGCAGGACGAGAGAAGGTTTGTAAATTGCTAGGGCGCGGCGGACGCTGAATTTCCAATCGAAGGGGAAGTAGAAAATGGCGTCAGCTTTGTCAGCGAAGATATTTCGCGCGAGTTCCTGCCCGGTTTTGGTTGTCGTTGAAATTATCAGACGATGATCGGGGAATTCATCGTGAACCTTTTCTACAAGCGGCCTTGCCGCATTTGTCTCACCTACTGACACACAGTGCAGCCAGATCACCTTGCGGCCGTCGTGTTTGAACTCCGGATAGTTGCCGAGCCGCTCGCTGGATCCGCTCGCATACTTTTCCCGCCGCAGGAGAAAAAGCGGCAGCATCAGCAGAAAGCCAATCGAGAGGATTATTGAGTAAAGAAAATACATCGTCCCAAATCTCAAGTCCCAGGTCTCAAGGCCGCCTTAAGACTTGGGACTTGGGACTTCTGGGACCTGGGACTAATCGCTATTTGACACGTTCAATATATTTAGACTCGGCCGGATTAACGCGGATCTTTTCGCCCTCGGCGATAAACGGCGGAACCGAAACCGTGACGCCGTTTTCCAGCTTGGCAGGTTTGTTCGAGTTCGACGCGGTCGCACCCTTGAGCTGCGGATCGGTTCGCGTCACGACGAGGTCCATGGATGCTGGGAGCTCAACCCCTATCGGAGTTCCGTTATAAAATTCGACCTCGATCTTAAGTCCGGCCATCAGCCATTGTGCGGCGTCACCCAGCTCTAGTTCGGTCAACGATACCTGCTCGTAATTTTCCGAGTTCATGAAGTGATGGTGCGAGCCGTCGGAATACAGATATTCCATTTTGTGTTGCTCGAGCGTGATCTTTTCAAGTGTATCGTTCGAACGGAATCGGAACTCGAACGAGTTTCCGGTGAGCAGATTGCGAAGCCTAGCCTGTACCATCGCACGCAGATTGCCCGGCGTGTGATGATGAAATTCCATCACCTTGACGGGCGAGCCCTCGTGCAAAATAACCATTCCCTTTCTTATATCGTTTGCCGAAATTGCCATAGAACTTGTCTTATCTCCGGATGTAAAAAATGCAAAGCTGGTAGTTTAGCGAACGGCCACTCGAAATGTAAAACGTCCGCGCCACGGATCCGCCTTCTGACATTCGACCACCTCGATCGTGTAATCACCTGCTTCGGTCGGAGCGATCTCTCGCCTGTTGTTGCAAGATGCGTCAGAATCACCGACATCATTTCCGTAAGGGTCTTTTACAAAGATCGTGATACGCCTCGTCGCCGCTCCGGTCTGCTCGGTCTTTAACCTTTGGCCTCCGCGGACTTTAATGAGATATGTTCTCTTGCTTTTGAAATTGTTTAGCGTGCCGGAGACTGTCGCGCGAGTCGAGCCGCGCTTGAACTTGATTCGGGTTGAAGTTTGAGCGACCGCGATCGAGGAGATAACGAGGATAACACCGAGTAGAGCCAAAGCTCGGCGAGGCGGTCTTTTAGAGATTTTCATAATCGCTTAAGAGCGGCGGGCCGGCCCCCGCTTCTTCAATTTCCCCTCACTTCTTCAAATCAACCTTCGTTCTTGAACGGAAGAGGGGCTGGTTCCTGACCTTCCTTAGGCGGATCCTTCTTCAGCATCGCATAAATGCTAACGATCTGGTCGATCCAGTTCTTCGATTCCTCGTCGTCAGGGTTAAGTTTTAACGCACGACGATAATCACCCAACGCAGATGCGTACTGGCGTGCTTCGGTGAGTGCGAATCCGCGCGCAAAGTATGTCTGAGCTAAAGCCTTTTTTGCATCGGCATCCGAAGGCTTTGTCTTAAGCTCTTTCTCCGCATCGCGAATTGCCGCATCGAATTTCGATGTGTCGATCGGATCACCGCCCGTCGACGACTTTCCTGCCGCCGACGCGTTCGAGTCAGCCGGCTTTCGGGGCTGTTGACCCTCGCTCGAATGTGCAAGAACGCTTTGTGCCTCGTTCGTCTGCTGAGCGACGTTAATAGGCCGTGCGGAATTTGCGACCGGGGCGGCAGCGCGATTGCAGCCAATAAGAAACAGAAACGGAATTAGGACTAAAAATCTTCGCATACCATTCACTATTTACGATTCACTGCTTATCGATATAGGGCCGCGCCTGGACGATATAGATCCGACCGTTCATTATGCCCCACTCGATGTCCTGTTCGCGCTTGCCGAAGACACGGCGAATGTCGATCGCCGTTTTTGCCAGCGCTCTGGCCTGAAGATCCGTCAGCACGCGCTTCTGAGCATTTGCACATTTATCGCTCGTCTCTTTCAGATCTCCGTTCTCATCGAATGCGAGCGCATTTTCCTGTTGCGAAAGCGTCATAACGATTACAGAGTTTGACCTCGGATTGAACAAAATTTGTTCCGGCAAACCGCTGTTATCGACAACTTTCGAATTGTGCCCGCAGACCGCGCTGATGTAAACCGAGTCTTTGTTGTCCGCATCGAACGGATCCTTCGTGATCATCACCCCGCCCTTCGTCATGTCGATGCCGACCTGGATCAGGGCTGACATGTAGACGTCTTTCTGGCTCACATAATTTCGAACGCGAGCCTCGTATGCCTCGAACTTCCACAGCGACGCCCAAACTTTCTTTACCGCCTCTATCAACTTTTCTTCTTCTCTTACATTCGCGACGCTCGAATACAAACCCGCTCCGCTGAAGTTAGGGAGGTCTTCGGAATTGGACGAGCTGCGAACGAACACCGGCCGGCCAGCGAGCTGCATTCGCCATTTTTGAATGATCGCTCGTCGCAGCCCCGCGTCGAACTTGCCTTTCTGGATAGCGTTGCGAAATTCCTCGAGCTTCTGCCGCCGCACACGCGGGTTATGCACAAACGGCAGATCGTCCTGATAATCAGCGATTCGGTCGTTGAAACCGTTGGAGTCCATGAAGGATTTGTACCAGTAGAACGGTACGGAAAATCCATCCGGTACGATCACTCCCGCGACGCGAGCGTTCAGCATCTCCCCAAGATTCGCCGCCTTCGAGCCATAGGTGATGCTGTCCTTCTTTCGCATCTGTCGAAGCCCGACAAGACTCTTGGTAGCGAGGTTGACCGGTGGGATCTGCTGATCCGGCGACACGAATTTTGTTTTTATGTCGTCGATGGAAGCGCGTTCGAGTTTGTAATCGTTCAGCGACGCGCTCAGTTTATAAACGTAGGTGTCGAACTCGCGAAACAATTTGTCCGCGTCTTTTATATAAACGTTCGGGACGTTCCAGCCTTTCGCAAGAATATTGATATGCGAAAGCGGCGTCGACGGCTGAGCGACGATGATCCCGCGGACGGGCGGCAGAGAAGCCGGAAGTTCTTTTAACACGACGATCTCGTTGTCACCTATTTCGACCGTGTCATCCATCTTGTCGATGATGTGGATGCGGCCGACCGCGTCACCGGTGTTGAGCGCAAGGTACGCCTGATTCTTATTAAGGTCACTCTGCAGGACGCGATCGATACCGATCTTTTCGGAAACGTCTTCCTGCCGAAGTGAATTTGGCTTGAACGAAACCTTGTCGAAGAAGTGCGCATTGATAGTCTCATTTGCCGACCTTATCTGTTCTGCGGTTGCGAGGTCGCCCTCCCAAAGCTCCCAAGTGAATTTCTCAACGGGCTTCTGCCATGCGATCGTCCCGACGATGAAGCGACGGTCTTCATCGATATAGATCGGCTTAAATACATCCGCTCCGCGCGGAACAAGATACGTCGCGAGCAGAAAATCTTTATGGAAACGAAAACGCTGCGAGTTTACGAAGTAGATCTTGTTCTTCGCACGGCGGTCGATAACGAACATCGTGTGCGGCAGAGCATACGATGTGTTCGGGTGATAAACGCGTGCGATCGAATCGAAGTCAGCCTGGGAGGCAATATCGAGAAGCGAATTCTTTGTCGAATCCGGCTGCTTGTCCATGACGCCGGCGGGCTCGCGGTTCGGCGAAGGCTTGCGGGACATCTGCGCCAAAGCCGGTGAAAACGTGAAAAAGTGAAAAAGTGAAAAAGTAAGAATGTGAAAGAGTGGAAACGAAAAAAAGCGAGAACGTGAAGTAGTGAAAGGGTGAAAAAATGAGAGAGTGAAAGAGCGGGGACGCGAGTTTGGACAAAGGCTATGAGAAAGGTGAGCGCAAGTCTTCGCTCTTATACCTTCGCAAATTTTCACTTTTTCACTCCCAAACGTTTTCACCCTTTCACCTTTTCACTCTTAAACGTCCCATTCCTCATCCCATCGAGTTGCTCCAACGACTTCACACTGACACCCAGGTCTCTGTAGATCCCATCGGCGATGGTGTAGATCCAGCCATGAATCTCAACGTTCTGACCGCTCTCCCACGCATCCTGGACGATCGTCGTTTCGCCCACGCTGACAACTTGTTCGATGACGTTGATCTCGCACAATTTGTCCAGGCGTTCGTTGTAGTCGGAAATGGAATCGAGGTCGCCGCTATGCTTATGCATGATGTCTTGAATGTGCCGAAGCCAGTTATCTATAAGTCCGAGACGAGTGTCGTTGAGCGCCGCCATCACGCCTCCGCACGCGTAATGGCCACAAACGATGATGTGCTTTACCTTCAGGACCTCGACGGCAAACTGCATGACGGAAAGGCAGTTCATGTCGGTGTGATTGACGAGATTGGCGACATTGCGGTGGACAAACATTTCGCCGGGCAACAGGCCAATGCTGGTAGCCGGCGTTATTCGGCTGTCCGAGCAGCCGATCCAGAGATACTCCGGCGTTTGAATTTCCGACAGCTTTTCAAAAAACGTGGGATCGCTTTCCTTGATGCTTTGCGCCCAGGCTTTGTTTCCCGAAAGAAGATGTTCCAGCGTGCTCACGTGTTGTTCCTCGAAGCAAATATCTTAGCTTCTCGCACTAATTACGCAAAACAGCCTCGATCGCGTCGCAGGCCGCTGCCGTTCCGTGTTCGGACCTCACTATCTCGCTAGTTTCGATTGCGCGATCTTTATATCCGGCGTTGGTGATCAATCGCCGCAGGACCGCCGAAGCATTTTTCGCATTGTAATTATCCCGGCCGACTATCTCAGCCACGCCGAGGCGTCTGCAGCGAGCCGCATTGTCCGGCTGATCGTGTGCGAACGGAACGATGAGCTGCGGCACTCCGGCTCGCAGCGCCTGACCGGTCGTTCCGGCTCCACCTTGGTGGACGATGCACAAAGCTCGCGGGAAGATCTGCGAATACGGCGCGTAATCGAAGCCGGCCACATCGCCGCCAATCCCTTTCGGCGGATCGTTGTAAACACCGTATATCAGAACCGCGCGCCGGCCGAGCATCCTGGCCGCGTCAGCGCTCTGTTCGAAAAAATCACGAGCATCCAGCACCGCTGCCGATCCCAGCGTGAAAACGATCGGCGCTTCTCCGGCTTGCAGAAAATCGAGCAAAGCCGGTGGTGTTTTTTGAATGTCGTCGTGACCGTCGTAGAAGCAAAATCCCGTCTGCACAGTATTGGAAGGCCAGTCCGGCTGTGGTGCCCCGAGAACTTTGGAAAATAGCGCGAGGTGCAAAAGGGTCGAGAACTTATCAAAGAAGATCGGATCATGATCTTCGCTCAAACCGAGCTCGCGGCGAAATTCACGATAGGGCTCGTACCAGCCAGCCACCAGCCAACGCGCGAAGCGGAAAATGCCGTGGTGGAACCTGGCGCCTAAGAATCTCAAGTGCTCGATCCAAGGAGCATTTGGCGGCACCGACGGATCGTGAGCTGAAAAAAATGTGCTGGGCTGCAAACTCGTCGTGACCCATTTAATACCCGAGATCTCGACCGCTGATCTCGCGGCGTAGACGATCTCACCCGTCACAAGCAGGTCGGCCCCCTCGATCGCACGCATCAGGTCGTCGAACATCGGGCGGAGGTTTGGTAAGACGATCTCACGAAGGATCTTTTCAGATCCTTTTTGTGCGTCCATTAAATCGCGACCGAGCTCGCGATCGTCGGGGTCAAGGTGCGGAGCCATCGGCGCGAATCCGAGACCAAGCGGCTCAATGCGATCGCGATAGAATTCCATCGCTGCGATGGTTACCGAATGACCGCGCTTTTTTAGCTCAAGGGCGAGGGCGACCTTCGGGTGCATATCTCCCAGCGAACCGATCGTTGCCAGAACGAGTTTTGCCATCCAATTTCGCTAGCTGATGTGCTCATCTCCGTGAACTGCATTTTCCGCTTCACGAGTCTTGTCTCTTTCTTTTACCTGGAATCTGACGCTGAGAAAGAACGAGACACAGCCCAGCACGGCAGAGACGAATGCCCCGTCGTTGTTCTTCGCCCAAAGAAAGTAGGCGGCGATTCCCGCGAGGATCACCGCCCCTATCTGAAAACCTCTGTCCATCGTTTATGCGCGTTTTATTTCCTCTTCCGCGATCTCCGTCATTGATTTAGGCCTCGCCTGTCTTTTCAAAACATATCTGATAATTGCAAACAAGGGCAAACCCACGAACAGCGCGAATGGCAATACCGCGACCAGGAACGTCACGAGTCCAAGAACAAAACCCATCGCTACATCGAAGCCGGCGGAGAATGCGTCCGAGAGCCGCGTTCCAAACCCTGCCGAGCTTGTCGTAAATACTTTTGCTGTTTGCAGACGCACCTTGATGGTCGAAAGACTTGATTGATTCTCCAGAAACCGCTTCCGGCCTTCAATGCGTTCGACCTCTCCGCGCACATCGGCCAATTGGCGCTGCACATCGAGAGCGTCTTCTACGCTGTTCGCTCGCTTCATGATGGCCATGAACTGCTCTTCAAGGGCCCTCTTCGCTTTTAGCTGGGCTTCGATGTCGATAAATTCTTCGGTCACATCCTGGCCCTTGATCGTCTCAATTACGACCCGGGTTCCGGTGCCTCGTATTTCGTCAAGGGTTTCGCTGAATCTGTCCGACGGCACCCGGATGGTCATTGAAACGGTATCTCGCGAAGTCGCTTTGATATCACTACTACTTTGTTGCGATTCCACAACGAAACCACCTTTCACCTCCGCGATCATCGTAATACGTCGTTGTGCTTCCTCGGGATCTTCCGCTTCAAGGTTCAGTTCGGCGTTGCGTATGATCTTGCGATCGGATGGAGCGGTATTGATGGTGGAAGCGGTCGTTTGAGCGAGAGAGATGTTTTGTTTCAGCACTTCGCGCTCAGACCGTCCGCCTCCGCCTCCGCCACTGCCGGTGCTCGCGGAGTTGGCGACCGAATTTGACGCGGTTTGGTCAGCGTCAATTGATCTTAGTTCGTCGCTTCGGGCGGCAGACATGTTGCTACTAGCGATGGACGAATTCGACTGGTCGGTGCATGCGGTTATGGCGGCACTGACGAGAATTGTGCAGAGAAAGAGTCGTTCCATGATCTTGTTCCTCCGAATAATTAAGACATCACATGGGGTAGAACGTTTCATCTAACACTCTCTTGGGCGGAGGTTTGCAGAGAATCGAAGCGTCGTAAAACGCTGAATGAAATGAAATAAGAGCGAAGACGAACAGTTGAACTGGCGTGGGGCGAATTTTTGGAATAGGCAAATCAGCCAAATGATGAGAACATAATTGGCAACGCGGTTAACTTGGTCAATCTTTTTCGAACATTTACCCATCAACTTCAAGCAGTAATTCTGCTTAACTTCGCGGTGCTTTTTAGCGAATGAAAATTCTACTTTACAATCCCGACAATGGCGTGACTCGAAACTTCATGCCGCATCTATGGATGTTTCTCCTGCAGTCGCTGACACCAAAGGAGCATGAAGTCATACTCATCGACGGCAACGCGAAGGCGATGAGCAACGAGGAGCTTGTTAGTTTTTGCAAGACCGAGGGCATTGGCCTTGTCGGTATCGGCTCGATGACGCGAATGGTCGCTCGCGCCTACTTGGTCGCGGACTCCCTTCGAGCAGCCGGACTTAAGGTTGTCATGGGCGGCCCACACGTCACCGAATGTTCGGACGAGGCGCTCGGGAAAGATGGAGGCCCGCGTCATGCTGACGCCGTGGCCCTTGGCGAAGCTGATGAGTACTGGGCGACGATAGTCGAAGATGCGGCTCGCGGCGAGCTCAAAGAGATCTATCAGCCCGAGGTCGATCCGAAAGGCAACGACAAGAAACCGAGTCTCCAGCCTTATCCGCACATTCCCTGGGAAACGCTCGATCTTGACCAATTCAGTTTGGTGCCCGGATTCCTAAAGCCCATGCTCTCGAAGCTGGGCGAGGGATGGGGCAAGTTCTTTGTCGTCCCGATCGAGACGGGACGCGGGTGTCCGTACGGCTGCGAGTTCTGCACTGTCACCGGATTTTTTGGTGACTCGATCCGTTTTCGCAGCAACGAAAGCGTCGTCGAGGAGCTTCTTCGTCTAAAGGAACGAGCTAAACGGGAAAAGGGTCAGATCGCCGTCTTCTTTATCGATGACAATCTGGCGATCAACAAGAAGCGGTTGAAGAGTCTGCTTCGCGATGTGATCGCGGCCGGCGCGATCTTGCCTTGGGTAGCGCAGATCAGTGCCAACTTACTTGCTGACGAAGAACTTGTCGATCTGATCGCAGATTCGGGAGGCAAGTGGGTCTTTATCGGTATGGAATCGATTGACCCGGCAAATATGGCCGACGTCAACAAGACGTTTTCTAAACCGGCTAACTATAAGGATGTGCTCGACGGACTAGCGCGACGAAATATTTTCGCCATCACCTCGTTTATATTCGGAATGGATAACGACACGGTCGGCGTTTCGGATAGGACGGTCGACGAGATCGAGAGTTGGCAGCCCGGCCTTCCGGTTTTCGGTCAACTTACGCCTTTCCCGGCGACACCTCTTTACGACCGGCTGCAGAAAGCGGGTCGGCTTCACCGTCCCAAGCACTGGTTGGAGTTTGCGCCTTTCGTAATGGCGCACAATCCCCTGAAGATGACGATTGAAGAAGCGAAGGACGAAACGTTCAGCGCTTGGTCACGCAGCTACAGCCCCGAACGAAATCGCGAGGCCGTCGAGGCTATTCGCCATGCGCCGATCAGTGTCCGGATTGGACATATCGTCGCACGCTTGTTCTTCCGGGGGATATACTTCCCGCAGATGAATAGCCGAGCCTGGCTCAAACTTCTCTACGACAATCGTCGAACTATTTTTAGCCTCACGCGCGAAGGATTTTCTACGTGGCGAAAAGCCAAAAAGCAGGGCAGGTTTGATACCAACCTTGTCGGGAAATTCGATTCAGAAACAGTGACCGAATCGGGAGTCAGGAAATAATTTCAGCTCCCGTTCGCCTTCACCTTTACCCTTCCAAATTCGTTCAATAGCGGACGAAGCGTTCCGATTATCATGTCATGTGCAGCACCATTTGTGGCGACGATGCCACCGTGGTTCTGCACGTCTGAAATGCCGTATCGAATGCGCTCACCGAAAAGGTCCGTCATCCGGCCGCCGGCCTCTTCGAGAATGATCTGCGGCCCGCACGTGTCCCAAAACTTTGTGCGCGGCGAAAGGTGGATATAGAGATCACAGATCGCTTCGGCGATAAGCCCGACCTTCAGCCCGACCGAGCCTCTCTGAATTTCCCGATTCAAGCCGAACTCACTGACGATCCGATTGATTTTCGGGCTGCGATGGTTGCGCGACACGGCCAAACTCATTTTTGAAAGATCAGTGTTGCCCGAAACGTGAAGCGGTGAGGGCTTCCCGGCGTCTTTGACGAGAAACGAGCCGCTACCTTTCGAGCCGAAATACAGTCGATCGTGTGCGGGCAGATATACGACACCGACAACCGGTTCTCCACCGATAGAGAGTCCGATTTGTATTCCGAAATCGCCGTCTTTTTTCAGAAAGCCCCACGTCCCATCGATCGGATCAATTATCCAGACGCGTTCGTTTCGCGTCCGGCCAAGGGGATCGTCAAGTTCTTCTTCCGAAAGAATAAAATCGTCCGCATACTGCTCGGCCAGACCGTCCACGATGATCCGGCTCGACGCGCGATCAGCGACTGTAACCGGTTCGGAGAAGTTATCAATTCCAAGCTTTTCCTCAGCAATTACCTCTAGTGCGTAGTATTCCAAAACCTTGTTTCCGGCTTCGCGGGCAAGGCGTAAAGCCGTTTCAAGCTCGTGTTCAAACATGGTTCAAAGTTAACACACGGAGAATTTGATTACGATTTTTCGACCATCTCGCTGATCCCGCATCGCGGGCAGACGAGTATCCGCTGTGCCGCGTCACCCCATCTTGCGAGGGCCCGACTCGACATCTGGGGGTTCTTGCTTTCCGCCTCGCCTTCACGGAGCAAGCGCGAATTTTGGCTGCTCGGAGCTCCTGCTAGTTCGCGCTCGCAGTGACGGCAGATCCATCCGAAGCCTTCGTTGTAAAAATCGGTGAGTTCAATCATCGGTATCCATTGCAAATTTGGCGAGCTTTGCGTAAAAGGTTTATTTCACACAAAGCTCGCCAAGTTCCCAAAGTACTTTTGTAGAGTTACTGCACTGGCCGACGCGTCGCCGGAGCCCTTGGCGCGACCGTTAGTTTTACAGGAACCGAACCCGTACGGCCGTCACGATAGACCTGGAGCGAGACGGTTTCGCCGATCTGCTTTTTATCGAGTAGCCGGAAAAGGTCGTCCATACTGTTTAAAGGTTGACCATCTGCCGAAACAATAATATCGCCAAGAGCACCGTCGTCGGTTACCGCACGCAAGCCCGCGCGTTCAGCCGCTCCTCCTGGTACCAGACTGTAAACCAGCAGTCCTTGCGGCACTGGCATTCTGTAGCCGCGATCAGCGAGATCTTTGACGCTGGGAAGCGAAGCTCCTAGCTTTGGCCTTTTAACTTCACCGAACTGGATGAGCTGCGGAATGATCCGCTTCGCAGTGTTGACCGGGATAGCAAATCCGACACCAACCGAACCGCCAGCAGGGGAGAGGATCTGCGAGTTGATTCCGATCATGCGGCCGTATTTATCCAGCAACGGCCCGCCCGAATTTCCGGGATTGATCGAGGCATCAGTTTGAATTGCCGCATCGATCGGGCGGTTGTTCCTGGCGCGGATCGGACGCTGAAGTCCCGAGATAACACCGGTCGTAAGCGTCCTGTCCAGACCGAACGGATTCCCGATCGCAAGCACCTTCTGGCCGACAACAAGGCTGTCCGAATTGCCAAGCGGCACAACCGTCAAACCCGTCGCCGGCGGATCGATCTTAATAATCGCAAGGTCCGTGTCCGGATCACCACCCACACGAGTTGCGGGGTAGGTCTTCTCGCCTCCGAAGCTCACGGTCAGCTTCGTTGCTCCTTCGACGACGTGGTAATTCGTAAGAATGTGGCCTTCCAGGTCGATAACCGACCCGGAGCCATTCGCTTTACCCTCCTGGGTTCCGCCCCAGAAGTCCTGTTGGTACGAAGTGGTGTTTATGAACGCAACACCCGGTGCGATGGACTTGTATACCTCGATGCTGTTCTGTTCGTCAGAAACTGCATTCGGATCCGCAATGCCCTGCGGTGCTTCCTCGGCAAGGCTCAGCATCGACCGGTCCTTATCACGAAGAAAATTGGTAAGTGAATAAAGCAGTACCGTGGCACCGACCGCGATGATTGCTGCCGCAAAAGCCAACAAAATGACCTGGCGGGCCGACATCTGATAAACAGTTTTGCTTGCCATAACAACTTTTTCCTTTCTGTACATATTTCGCAACGTTTTGATGCATTGCATTCAGAGCGGCGTTGCGTAGTGATTACGAAAAAAGAGGGCCTCATGTTTCGTCTACAACATGAGGCTCATTAATTAACCAAACTCAAGCGCATCACATGATCATCGTCAATAATCCGTTCGTGAGCAGTTCAAGATCGTGCATTCCGGCCTTCGTAATGAACCCGAGCGCCGTCAGTCCTGTGACAACGTGTATTCCCAACAGGCTGATGTAAACAGCGAGGGCGAGCGTGAGTCCGTATCTGGCGAGCCGTCGATGGCCCCAGCGTAAAAGCACGA
>JBDTMK010000040.1:0-14103 GCA_039934315.1 Pyrinomonadaceae bacterium
CTAATATTTTGCAACTTTAATACGACAGGTTTGTGGAATGATTCGCTTTCCCGAATTTTTCCATAGGAGAACGCCATGAACCTGTCCAAAAACGTTTTTTCGTTTTTTGTTTTACCCATCTTTCTTCTCGTCTCTATTTCCTCCGCGTCCGCCCAGTCAAATATCGCTGAGCAGCTCGAACCTAGTTACGAGGTCGCGCTGAATATGGTCATAGGCTCGAACGAGCCTGTTGCAGGAGCCAATCTGCCAGCCGGTCTGTCTGCGGTCTCAAAACATCTCAAAGGAAGCTTTTCGTTTTCAAATTATCGGCTAGCCAATACCTTCATAGGTCGCGTTTCAAATACGGGTTCCATCGAGTACAAGAGCGTTTCCAACATTCTCGGGCAAGCGAGCCCGGCCGAGGCGCAGACCTTTCTGGAGTGGTCACTGGGAAACTTCCGCGCCGTGCCTAATGGTTTCCAGGCGCGTTCCTTTAGATTCGGTGCCAGAGTTCCGGTCAAAGTCCAGACCTCGAAAGACAGCGCCGGTGTCGTAAATTCGGTAGTGAATTACGAAGCAATCGGGCTGAGCATGAACATGATCGGACTTCCTGCTAACACTCCCACACTGATAGGGACGATAAGCCTTCCCAACACAGCAGGAACGATCTTTCTCGTTGCCACAGTGCGGCTCGCGGAGATGTAGGGCCGAGAGATTTCTTTCGAGCTTTCGCAACTTTTGAGACCCGGCCGCGTGTTTCTAGCAGGTAGGCCGGTTTTGTTCGAATAACGAACTGTTGTAAAAAGTATGCATGTATGGCATTGGACAGACTCGAAACGAGACAGGCGGAGGTACAAAACCACCGCGTGCCTGAAGAGAATCTGTCCGACCATGCGCTCATCGAGGCTACTAAAAATGGCGACGAAGATGCCTTCACCATCATCATCAATCGTTATCGCAGTCCGATCACGAACTACCTCTACAGATTTTTGAACGATTACGAGGAAGCGGTGGATCTCGCGCAGGAAACATTTGTCCGCGTGTATTTTGCGATCGACCGTTACCATACGGATTACGCGTTTTCGACATACATTTATCGGATCGCTACAAACCTTGCGATCAGCGAAATTCGCAAGCGAAAGCGAAGGACGATCTTGTCGTTGACGGGACTTTTTCAGTCGGATGCGGAAGACAACACGGAGTTCCAACCGACTGACGACAGGCCGCTGCCGGACAAAGATCTGATCGACGACGAGCAAGGAAGAGTGATAGCAAGAGCCATCGCGACACTCCCTACGAAATATCGCGTGCCCGTTATCCTTCGAGATATCGAAGGCAAGACTTACGAGGAGATCGCGACAATTCTCGAACTTGGGTTAGGAACCACCAAATCGAGGATCAGCCGGGCGAGGGCCCTGCTCAAAGAGAAGTTAAGGAATTATTTTTAGGCATGAATCAAAGGCAAACAGAAAACGGAGTGAGCAAGTTTGACGCGTTCGATACGGACGACGGAGATGTGACGGCGCTGCTGAGAGCCCTCCCGCGGGTCGAAGCATCGACGAATTTCGAGTTTGGGGTAAAGGCGAGAATTGCTAAAGGTGATTCGCGTCGTTGGACCTTTATTCCTTTCTTAAAAGTCGCCGCGCCATTAAGCCTCGTTTTTGCTGTCGCAGGATTCGGAATTTTCTACGGTACATTGCCTGCAGAAAATGGAAATCAAGTTGCCGAAGCTCCGGTTAAGGTTGAGCCGCCCGTAGTGACGGCACGTAACGAGACTGAGATCGCGGCTCCTAAAGCAATGCCGGATACGACCAGTGTTGTGCTTCCTGCGGTTCCCGAGCGAGCATCGATCGCGCCTAGGAAACCACGCGTCATTCAACGCGAGGCCAGCTCTCGTGCCATTGACCGCTCAGGTGGAGGATCTCTTGACAGCTCTCTTGGATCGGCGAACACAATTCTCCCGCCAGGCTTCGAGTCCGCGAATCCACGCGGCACAAATCTCAATACAAATCTCAACGCCAACGTAGGCGCGACTCAGATTCCGTTGCGAGATGTCTTCGGAATGATGGGTATCAGTGCGGAGTTTGTAAATGGCGGCTGGACAGTCCGCTCGGCGGTCGAAACCAGCACGTCGGCTCGGGCGGGTCTTCAAGCAGGTGATGTGATCGAGTCGGTAAATGGTCAGCAGCTGATTCAGACGACTGTCTTCAAAGGCGAGTTTAGCGGAAGGTCTCTCCGCGTTCGCCGCGACGGCAAGACGATCGACTTAAATCTTAGGTAGCTTTCCACTCCTAGTTCTACTTTAACGGATCAACTTTCGCGTCTTTTACCTCGGTCGTAAACTTCCGGTAATCGTATGAACGAATAACCTGGTTCAGATCGATTCCTTTTACCAATAAAATGCGGACCGACAAATTGATGTCGGCCGTTGACGGCAGCCAGATCTCGTCGTTCACGCGCTCCTGCTCAAGTGTGAACGACGCGCCTTTTTTGAGCTTCGCAAGGACGCCGCCGCCGACGTTGAAGCTATCGAACAGAACTGCCTCGAGACGTGCGACCTGTTTGTCTTTCTCGTCGATCCACATCGCCCCGGCCGTCTTCCCGAAAAACTTCAACATGCTTTTCGCGTTCTTGTAGTCAAAGCTCGGATTCGGTTCGAAGTCGAAGACGATAACATCGCGCCCGCGAAAGCGCTCGCGGCGGGGATTCGAAAGCGTAGAAGCGCGAAGAACTTCAGCGATCGAAATGCGACGGTCCTCGCCCGACGGGGGACCCTTCGAAGATTCTTGTTTCGCCAGTTTCTTTTCGATCTCTTCGACCTGCTCGCCCGCCCGCTTGTCCTCGTTCTTCTGGTCTTGGTCACTCAGCGCCTTTCCGTTCTTTTCGATCAGACGTCTGATCCGATAACCTTTGTAGAAAGAAAGTTGGAACGTCTCGGATTCTTTATCACGAAGGATACCGTCCTTGCCGAGCTCGCGCCGGGTCGAACGCTGCACGAACGAGTAAGTGTCGAGGATATTCTCAATCTTGTCTTCGTTTGCCTGAAGCTCTTTCAGCAGCGAGGAAATATCGGGAAGCGGTTCGCCGGAAAGGCTGGGAAAGTCGAATTCGGTTCTCGCGATCTGGACGTTCGGTTTGATCTCGTCAAACAGCATTTCATAAACCGCCCCGTCGCTTTCAAGCTTCACTTTGTATGCTTGCCGAGTACCGCTGACCGGACGATAGTCTGAATACTCCAAACTCCGTTTCGAATCTCCCGGTGAAAACTCTTCTCTCAAAAGAAGGTTTGTCGCGTTATCAAAAAACAACTTGATCGCGGCTCCCTTTGTGGTGTTTATGACAACGACATTCGCCGGACTCCCCGCAACCTCGGCTCTGCCGCCCGACGTTATCTTCGATCTTTCCTTTTTGGAATTGAGCCAGAACGAATTGTGAAATGTCGCTTCCGATTGGAAGACAATGCTTCCTTCGCCCGTAAGCGTGCGCAGACCATTCCGCGAATCGCGGGTCCAGCCCGACTTTCCGTTGAATCCGGATTCGATCTCGAAACCGCTGACGTCAAAGCTCAGGTTATAAAGATTCGGCCGCGCCGTCTGCATTACGACTTTACCCTTCGCTCCGTCCGCGACGCGCGTAATGGTGCCGGTTCGCTGCCACGACGTGACAGCCTGCAAAGCCTTTGCTCCGCCCATCGCCTTCTCCGCTTGTGCGAGGACCTTTGACGGCGACTGCGCCGGAGCGGTCAAGCCAGCAAACGCGAGAATCAAAATCAACAGGTCAAATCTCATAATGGTGATCGGAATCGCGCGTCGAGGCCGGGAGCAGAAAAAGGCCAAGCAAATAAAATGTGATCGCAAAAAACTGTATATAGCCGGTGCCGGCAGAAAACCTCGGCAGATCCAACGCCCACGTAAAGGCTTCCTTCCCGGGATTTTCAAATATGCTGCGCAGCCAACTGTCGCTTGCCGGGGCGGTCAGGTTCGCAAGGACCAAATACTTTACAACAAACGCCAGCCCAAACAATCCACCCAGGCTTCGCAATAACTTCTTAGTGTCGAACTCTGCGAAAAGGTTGTTCCATAACGTCCAGAAGAAACAAAATCCGACGACCCAAAAAGGCAGCCCCTGTTCGGGCAGCAGCGAATTGAAAAGCTGTGCGGTCGCGGCAAATAGCGCGGCGAGAACTGCGCCGTTCGCGAGATTCTTCAGCATCGAAAACTCTTCCGAGAACCATCCATCCATTCGGATAAGGCCTGCCCGAAAAAACAAAGCGAGCATTATCGCGGAAAAGATCAGACAGAGAAGCGGCGGCTTTAAAAAGATGAGTGACGAGTCCGCGCCGTTCAGCCGAAGGCCTCCGAGAAGCGCGACGGTTATGAACGAAAACGGAAGCGCGATGTACCGAAGGAAAAATCTTTGATTCGATGATGTCGGCTCCGGGAGCACAGCGACCGCGATACCGGAGCTTTTGTTCACCGCCAGGTCTTCATGTTCGTCGGCAGGGAGCAGCTCTCCCGTTACGGCTTCGTTTTCGATCTTCGTTTCTTCCATTGAATTGCGACGGGTAGAACTATTTTCGTTCACGCACTAGACGAAGCGGATTGAAGTCGTCGATTGTGACCTTCATTCCTTCTTCCAGCTCATTGCGAAGTTCGGCTGGCGTTCTTAGCTGCAGGTTTGCGTCGTCCGAGCGAAAGTTGGGATCGATAGTGGTTACACGCAGAACCGATTCAAGAGCTTGCTTGAAGAGAGCATCGTCGTTCGAAACGCGACCCCAGCCTTGCCGGTAAAAACTGTAGGCGATGTAGAACTGGGTCTTCGCATCTCGTTTTTCAGGATCGGCACGACTCAACGAATCACGCGCCGCGATAAAATTGTCCTGTCGAAAAGCTTGAAGGCCTTCGTTGAATTTCGAGCTGTCGATCTCATAGGTCCCGGTCATCACCTGTCCCTTTGTCATCGCACTCTCGACGGTAGATCGCGCCTTCATGGATATCTCTTCGAGCGATCGCGGCTCGGCGGCGTAGAGAAATACTACGAACGCGCCGTACAAGAAAGTGAGCACGACCCCTAGAATCTGGATATACTTTTCGTTCATTAAATATTAATTACTAGCCACGACTGCGACGCGAGCTAGAGTTTTACACTCAACGAAGTTAGGAGCGTGGCTGCCTCTGCCCGCGGATGTTCCGTTTTCAATAAAGCGGGCTTTCATAATTTCTTATCAACTTTCGCCAAGATAAAATCTTTATGCTCAACTCGCGCTTCGCTCCCATCCGAGTTCATTGTGACCGCCCGTCCATTTTTGCGTGTCTGTTGGTCAGATGAATTTGTGTATTTGAAGACCACTGTCCAGCCAGCAGATTTACCTTTTCTGCCGTCTGCAATACCAAAGGCCTTGCCCTCCAAAGTGTCGTGACGCATCCTGAGCATCTCGTCAACTTTGGGTTCCCACTCGATAGATTCGTACGCAAGGTGTTCTTTGCTGGGCAGCAAGTCTGTGTAACCGTTCTCGGCGATGAATGTTTCAGCCAACTCGACGGCTTGAGCCTCGGTCAGTTTAATTATTCTAGTATCAGGTGGTGCCTCGGGCGTCGTTTCTTCTGCATCCCGCAAGACTTGCGCATCAGAGCAAGAAGCGAGGAGCGTAACAATAACTAAAATCGTGATAATTAAAGGAACTCTCATGGATACACATGCTTTGCGTTCATTGTTATAATCTGGGCGACCTGTAAAGCATACACTTTTCAACTTCGGCAATACCATGAGAAAGATTCTGTTGATAGTCATCGGTTTGCTCGCGTTATCAGTGCACGCGAACGCACAGAACGACTGGAAAGGCACCTATTCTTTTGATGAGAATGGCGGCAAGAATGCGGGCGGAACGACAATATTTATCTCGCATGAACTTACCGTCTTTGATGGTGATGATGGGCTTGCCGCAAGACTCCAGAGCAACGGCTACCAAACATCGACGGATCTCATTTGCAGCGCGAAAGTCGAAGGCACGAAACTGCTAATCTATTTTCAGAGTTATGGAGAGGACAATATGTTCGAGCCATACGGGCTTGGCGATCTTTTACTAACCCTCGAACGAAAGATGGAGAAGGCTAAGTCGATCGTTTTGACGCACTGGGGAAAATTTACACCCGCGATCCCGAAAAATGCCAAGTCAGGAAAGGTCTATTTTGAAGCAACGCCGAAAAAATAATCCATGAAAATCAATCTGATCATCGCGATACTCTTAGCCGCGATCTGTGTACCCGCGAGCGGCCAGACGCTAACCGCGGACGTAGTTGTTGTAAACGCGAACATTCACACAATGAACTCTGTCCAAAAGCAGGCTTCCTCAATCGCCGTTTTGGGCGAGAAGATTATTGTGGTTGGGAGCGATGCCGATACGAAACCGCTTATCGGGCCGAAGACGCGTGTCATCGATGCAAAAGGAAAGCTCATCGTTCCCGGCTTCAACGACGCGCACGTACACTTTCTGGAGGGTGGGTTTCAGCTTTCGTCGGTAGATCTCAGATCGGCGAAGACGCCGCAGGAATTTGTCGAACGGATCCGTACTTTTGCTGCGAAGCTTCCAAAAGGGCGTTGGATCTTGGGCGGCAAATGGGACCACGAAAACTGGACGCCGAATAACTTGCCGACCGCCGCGATGATCGACGCAGCGACGCCGGATAATCCGGTTTTCATCGACCGCCTTGACGGTCATATGGCGCTTGCTAACTCGCTCGCGATGAAGCTCGCCAATGTTGATAAAAATGTTAAGGACGTCGAGGGCGGAGAGATAGTTCGTGATGCGGCCGGCAATCCGACCGGAATTTTCAAGGACGCAGCGATGGCCCACGTCGGCCGTGTGATACCCGATTTTTCGTTTGAAGAAAAGCTTGAGGCGACACAGGCGGCGACCGATTATGTTTCCAGTCTCGGAGTGACAAGCGTGCAGGACATGTCGGCCGGTTCCGACGTCGGTGTCTACCAGGAGTTGATGCGGCAGGGGAAATTAAAGACTCGTGTTTACGGATGTTCGCCCTTGTCGGATTACAAGCGATGGCAAAACGCCGGCGTGAGGTCCGCTTTCGGAAACGCGATGATTCGAGTCGGATGTTTGAAAGGATATGCCGACGGAAGCCTCGGTTCGACGACGGCGTGGCTCTTCGAGCCTTACCTCGATGCACCGAACTCGACCGGTCTCGCGTCCGATGAGATCCCGAAGATCGGAGACAACATAATTAACGCCGACAAGGCCGGGCTTCAGATCAACATTCACGCGATCGGCGACCGGGCCAACGCAACGATTCTGGATAATTTCGCAAAAGCCGAGCAAGCAAACGGACCGCGCGACCGCCGGTTTCGCATCGAACATGCACAGCACCTCAGGCTGGAAGACATCCCGCGCTTTGGACGTATGAAAGTTATCGCGTCGATGCAGCCGATGCATATCATTGACGACGGCCGCTGGGCGTGGAAGCGTCTCGACGAAAAGCGGCTGAAAGGAACTTACGCATTTCGTTCGCTGCTTGATTCAGGGGCGGTCCTCGCATTCGGTTCCGACTCACCGGTCGCGCCGATCAATCCGCTGTTCGGAATCTACGCGGCGGTTACGCGACGGACACTCGACGATAAAAATCCCAACGGCTGGATCCCTGAGCAGAAGATATCGGTTGAGGAAGCTGTTCGAGCTTTCACTTGGGGCTCCGCCTACGCGGAGTTTCAGGAGAGCGTGAAAGGCACGCTGGAGCCTGGTAAGCTCGCGGATTTTGTGATGGTTTCTGACGATATCTTCACGATCGACCCGGTCAAGATCCGTGACGCAAAAGTATTGCTCACGGTAGTGGGCGGGAAAATTGTCTTTCAGAAGTCGGAGTAATCGGAGAGGCGGGGGGCAAGCCCGCCTTCCGGATCTTCGAATGTGGTAGGCTCGGCGTTTTGAATTATCGTGGCATTTTGTAACGCATTCATTGCGGCCCTGTTCGCAGGTCCGGAAGGGCGGCTTGCACCCGCTCTTACGATTAGCTTCCTTGTACTCTTTTCTAGTCTCACAACCAGCTCTCAGCCCGCTCTAGCCGATCTCGTCGTGATCAATGCTTCGGTCTGGACGATGACCAAGCGGGACTCCGTCCATCAGGCAATAGCGGTTTCAGGTAACCGCATCTTGGCGACGGGAACGAACAAACAAATAAACCCTTTCGTTGGTCCGTCGACTCATGTCATCGATGCGCACGGCCGCCTTGTCCTTCCCGGATTCAACGATGCTCACGTGCATTTCATCGCGATCGGTAACAGTTTCTCATCGATCGATCTTCGCAACGTAAAGAACGGAGCGGAAATGACTGAGCGAATCGCACGCTACGCCCGCTATCTTCCAAAGGGCCGTTGGATCTTAGGCGGCCATTTTGACGACAAGAACTGGGAACTCCCTGATCTGAGATCCATCGACGCGGTGACACCCGACAATCCTGTTTTTATTTATCGCGTTGGTGCGGAGTCAGCTTTTGCCAATCGCCTCGTTCTCGACCTGGCAAAACTTAAAGATGGCGACGTGGATATCGGTGAATCCGCTGCGATCGGGCCGCCGGGAGTAGTTCGCGGCGCGGCATTGAAACGAATCGCTGCTCTGGTGCCTTCGAACCATACCACCAATTGGCGCGAAGTCGCGGAAACGGCGACGAACTACGCGGCCTCGCTCGGGGTCACAAGTGTTCAGGACATGCATTCGGACGACAGTCGAGCGATCTATCGGGACTTGGACCGCCAAGGGAAACTCAAGACGCGGGTTTACGACTGCCTGCCGCTTCGCGACTCGAGTAAATTGAAAGCTTCGCGACTTCCGACAGATCCGGGTGCGATGGTAACGGATGGATGTTTGAAAGGTTTCTCGGACGGCGACGTCGAATCAAAGCCGGCGCTTCGGCGCGAAGTGACGGCGGCAGACAATGCCGGTTTACAGATCATGATCCACGCGATCGGCGGCTCTGCGAATCATATTGTCCTCGATGTTTTTGAAGAGGTGGCGAAGACGAATAAAGTTCGCGAGCGCCGATTTCGCGTTGAACACGCGCACAATGCATCCGAAGCCGACCTTCCGCGTTTTAGCCGATCGAAGATTATCGCTTCGATGCAGCCGTTCCTTTTCGACGGCAGTCGCGGAAGCCGTTTCGGCACACTGCTGAAACAGAACGCTCTCGTCGCTTTCGGCTCCGACGCATCGATGGTCGATCTTAATCCGCTTCTCGGAATTCACGCGGCGGTCAACTGCGGCAGCGAATCGCTGTCGGTATATGAGGCCGTCCGGGCATATACGGTCGGCTCGGCATATGCGCAGTTTCAGGAAAAGGAGAAGGGAACTATCGAACCAGGCAAGCTGGCGGATTTCGTAATTTTGTCGGATGATGTTTTTGCGATCGACCGTCAGAAAATTCGTGACGTAACAGTCATTCTCACGGTCGTCAACGGAAAAGTGGTTTATCAAAGGAATTAAATTAGTCGTATGAAAAAAATATTTCTTATAGCCGGTTTGATCTTTAGTTTCTCGTTTCTCACATGCGCTCAGGAGGCGATGAGCGGGATGGATGAAAAGGGCACGAACGAACAGAACGCGCCCGTCACCTTGAAGAGGGGAGCAACTATCACACGCGGCGCGACGCTGGTGAAAGGAACGAAGAAAGTCGATCTCGACAAAGTTCTCCAGTCGCCCGACAAGTTTGCCGGACAGACCGTAGCGGTTGAAGGCGTAATCGTTCGCTCGTGCAAGATGGAAGGCTGCTGGATGGAGATGGCTGCTAAAGAAGGCGGCAAGTCGGTTCGCGTCACATTTGGTGATCACGCGTTTTTTATTCCGCTCAACGCTGCGGGTATGAAGGTCCGGGCACAAGGCTCGTTCAAAACGAAGACGCTTACAAAGGAAAAGGTCGATCATTTGATGACCGAGGACGGTGCGAAGTTTGAGAATCGGAACGCGGACGGAACTGTCACTGAGGTTTCGTTTGACGCGACCGGGGTTGAACTGACGAAGGTCGATTAGACCACACTCGCTAGCAGAAAAAAGTTTGCCCGCGAAATAAGAAAAAAGGGCGCGATAAGATGGAGTTTTCTTCTCGCGCCTTTTGCGTATTTCGCGGGCCATGTAATCCCCGCTATCGAAGCTAGAAGACAAGCCTCACCGAAAGCTGTAGTTGCCGCGGGTCGCCGATGCCCTGACGCAGGAACCCATCAAAATTAAACAGACTCGGAGCCGTGAGCGAGTTTTGATTCCCGGCACCGGACAGCGAGTTTATGAAATTGTCGTTATTGAAGGTATTGAACATCTCGATCTGCGGTATCAACTGGACCGTCTCCGTAAAGTTGATCGGACGAGCAAGACGCCAGTCGAAGGAGAAATAGTCATTGTCCTTTCTGAGCGTATTGCGGTTATCGACGGTGCGGGTGCCCGGAGTTGCCGGTTGTGCTGTCCGGACCTGAATGCGTGGCGAGAATTGCAACTTCCACGGGAGTTCAAAGTACGCGAAGAAGTTGAACTTGTGTCGGATGTCCCGATCCGATAGGGAATAGTCGAGCTCGGGATGGAAGGGATCGAAAGAACGATCCGTGAACGGATCCCGCTCGTTGGAATCGTCATCCTTGTCCTTCGAGTAAACGTAATTCGCTTCGAGCTGAAAGTTTTTGCTTAAACGTTTTCGGACGCCCGATGTAAATCCGTAGTAAGCCGATTTTCCCACCGACGTGTGGAAGAACGCATCGCCGAGATATGGTGCGAAAGTGAAGAACGGATCTCGGCCCGGATTGAGGAACCTTGTCAGGTGTCGACCTTTCGAGTATGTGAAATCCAGGTAGAGAGTCCAGTCGGTAACGAGCTCGTGCTCGAAGGCTGCGTTAAAAGTATAGATCCGCGGATTTTTATAATCGCGGTCGAAAACATGAACACCGCTAAAGCACGGAAAGGGGTTCACGCCCAATGGTCCCGGGCAGGTACCTGCCGTCGGCGCGACTACATTAGGCCAGACAGGTCGAATGTTGTTGAACGGGCCGGCCGCGATCGTCTGCTGCTGGACACCGTTCGTCGTAATAGCCGACACCTGGGTCAACATATTTTGCCGTGCGGAGTAAACGCCGAAACTCGACCGGAACACGGAGTGTCCTTTTCCGGTGATGTCCCAGGCGATTCCGACCCTCGGCTGCCACATGCTCAAGTCGTTAGGGATTGTTCCGTCTGAAGTGAAACCAGGCTGACCGAGAAGGATTCCGTATGCCGTGGATGCGGGATCAACTGTGGGATCCGGAAAGATCTGCGCTTCCCAACGAAGACCGTAATTTAAGGTGACGTTCGGAGTTATCTGCCACTTGTCCTGAGCGAATAAAGCGAAGTCTTCGTTTGTAATCTTCGAGGCTCCCGCCGCATCGGTCGCTGGACCGGTCGGACCCGCCCCCTGAAGATATAACAGCAATGGGGTCCCTCCCGGTGTGCCGCCCGAGCACGTTTGGTTGAAAGGCGGCGCCGCAGTAACCCATACCCCGCCCGCACAAAGTTCGGCGTTCGGTCCAAAACCGTTCGCCGCCGCCGGCGACGCGTAACGTAGAAAACCGTTCACACTGTCGAAGATGTAACGTCCGTTGAAGAAGCCTCGGAACACCTGATCGTTAAGACTGTGTATCCACTCGGCGCCAAACTTCATTGTGTGAGCACCCTTAATTACCGACAGATTGTCGCGGATCTGAGTCCGCCAAAATGTCTCGTCGACACCGGGCTGGAGGAAGAACGGATTGCCGAAACGGAACGTGGTCCCGAATCCCATCGCGGTGTCGGCCGGTATATTTGAATCCGTTGCCGCTCGGGGCCGTTCTTCGCGCGAGTACGTAAAATGTCCTTCATTCACCATGGTGGGTGAGATCGTAGAATACAGATTGAAGTTTGCGACGTTTATTTTCGAGGCTCCTTCGGTTCCGTTTGCGGACGCGCCGTAGGTTGGAACATCAAACGTCTGATTAGTATTTTTAGAGAAATCAAAGTTGTACGAGGCACTTAGCTTGTTACTAGAGTTCAGGTCCCAATCAATCTTCCCGAGGAATGCCGTGTTCTCAATCTTACGATCGATCGGAACTCCGTCTTCTTGGCCGCGCGTCGTTCTGAGGAAATTTAGCAGCGCTAGTCGTTGGCAATCCGGATTGGCAATTATCGCCGCTTCATTAGCGCCGATAGTTGGTGTCGCCACCGGGCATGCGGTACCACCTACTTGTTCACTAAGATTTGCGCGAGTCAGACTCTCGCGAATTCCTTCGACTGCGAAAAAGAAAAACGCCTTGTTTTTTACGATCGGGCCGCCAATCGTTCCGCCGAACTGTTCGCGATGAAATCCTTCAAGCGGTTTTCCATCCGACGTGTCGGAAGAGAGAGCTTCGTTCCGCAAGTTAAAGAACACACTGCCGTGGATATCGTTCGTTCCCGATTTCGTAATGACGTTAATGATGCCGCCCGCCGTACGGCCGTACTCAGCACTCGCACCGGTGGCGATAACCTGAAATTCTTTGACGGCTTCGAGCGCGATGTCGATCGCTGCTCGTTGACCGCCCGCCTGCTCACCGAAGAATCCGTTATTGTAATCGCCGCCGTCGAGACTGACGTTGTTGAAAATGCCGCGCTGCCCGGCGAAATTGATCTCGTCTCCATCCGGGCCTTGCGTTATGCTGACACCCGGCGTCAACGTCAGTAGGTCCTCAAACTTCCTTCCAAGGATAGGGGTATTCTCGATCGCGGCTTGGTTTATGGTAGTGCTCGATTCGGTCCTAGCCGTGTCGATCGTGGGTGAGGAAGTGATCGTCACTTCTCCGGCCACTCCTGAGACCTGCAACGTCAAATCTAGTGATAGAAGCCGGCCGACAGTAAGTTCGACGTTCTCTTGATTCAACTTCGAAAAGCCTGTTTTCGAAATCGACACAACGTACCGTCCCGGCGGCATCGAAAGCAACACAAAGCGGCCATCAGAATCCGTCGTGAACGATCGGCTGAAATTTGTATCAACGTTCCGCGCTTCGACGGTTGCTCCAGGAACTACGGCTCCCTGCTCATCGGAAACAGTTCCCTGAATAGTTCCCGATGTTATGTCCTGCGCGTTTATTGTCACTGCCCATAGATGTAATACCGCCAGGCAGATCACGATCTTGAGCCCCCATGCTGTGAAATTCGGATGGATTCGTAACATTTATCGTTCTCCTTTACTGAGCTTTGGAAACTGATCCCGGGCCGGATGAATATACGCTACGGGAGTGGCCAAAAACCAATCCTAGCCGTTAACCAAGGATTATCCGGGAATGCCGGATACCGCAGGGAATTTTTTAGTTCTTCAGTGAATTCAAGACGAGAAAATAAATCTGATGAATTATATTCCCCCGTCGAAAAGTTAACAAACTATCACACGAAGTTCATTTAATTGCACCTCGTCCAACCGTGCGTACGTCGACGCCGTTTTGCGCGGCATATGATCGCGAAGATGAGATTGCGAGAACCGGAATCAAAATCCAAAAAACTGGAGTCTCAAAAACATCGGACAAAAAATAAAAAATTAAGTGGGCGACTTTGAGGCATTTGCACAACCAATTTTGTTTTGGAATACATCTTGCCAATACCCTTCCGAATTCGAATAACTTCGAAGTTCTAGTCGAACAAACTGTTATTACTGGAGGTAATGTCCATGCAATATTTTGGACGCACGAACGTTTTACGATCGTCTAAACTTTTGGTCTCGGCGTTCGCATTGATGGTTCTTGCTCAAGCAGCTTTTTCACAAGCTACGTCTGGCGTGACGGGAAATGTGACCGACTCTGCCGGAAAGGTAGTTCCTGGGGTCACGGTTACACTGGCCGACACGCGAACCGACCGCACTTTCACAACCACAACCAATGACCAGGGTTCTTACACTTTCAACAACGTCCAGCCAGGTGAGGCTTACAAGCTTACATTTGGCGCGCCGGGCTTTCAGACTTTGTCTTTGTCCAACGTTACCCTTGGCGTCGCAAAGGTCGAAACCTACGACGCAACCCTGACGGCTGGCGACGTATCTGCGACGGTTGACGTCGTAGCGACCGGCCGAGTACAGGATCTTCGCGAGCAACGTGCAGGCGGAG
>JBDTMK010000041.1:0-14042 GCA_039934315.1 Pyrinomonadaceae bacterium
AAGACCTGCCCGGAAAAGACCTTGGTGTCGACGTCGAAAACAATTTCGAGCCGACATACGAGGTCATCCCGGATACCAAGAAACGCAATAATAAAAAGATAGTTGCAGAGCTTAAAAAAGCCGCAAAAGCGAGCGAAGCGATCTATCTGGCGGCCGACCCTGACCGCGAAGGCGAAGCTATCTGCCAGCATCTGGCTGAAGAGATAGTGCCGAAGAAAGGTGGGCAGCGAGTATATCGTGTGATGTTTAACGAGATCACCAAGTCTGCTATCCAGGATGCATTCAAAGTGCCGAAGCAGGTCAATAAGGACCTCGTCGATGCGCAGCAGGCTCGCCGCATTCTCGACCGCCTTGTCGGATACAAGGTTTCGCCTATCCTTTGGAAGACGATCGGCGGCAAGCTCTCCGCCGGACGTGTGCAGACCGTCGCGGTCCGACTAGTCGTCGAGCGCGAACGAGAGATCGAAGCGTTTATCAAAACCGAATATTGGTCGATCATCGCAAATCTCACCGCAGCTCTTCCGCCCAAATTCGACTCACGTCTTTATAAAATAGAAGACAAGACGGTAAAGACAGGGAAATTCGACGAGGACCTGAAGGCCAACGAGACGCACGTCAACAACGAGGCCGATGCGAGCGCGATCGTCGAAGAAGCGGGCAAACAGGATTTCGTGGTTGATTCCGTTACGACTAAGGAAAGAAAACGAAACGCGACTCCGCCGTTCATCACCTCAAAGCTTCAGCAGGACGCCTCGCGAAAATTCGGGTTTCCGGTCAAGAAGACCATGATGGTCGCGCAAAAGCTTTACGAAGGTATCGAGCTCGGTTCCGAAGGAGCGGTCGGTTTGATCACTTACATGCGAACCGATTCGACACGCGTCTCGGACGCAGCTCTCAATGAGGTCCGCGAATTTATCGGCGGAACATACGGGGAAACTTACCTGCCCGGCAAGGCGAACATTTATCGTTCGAAAAAGGACGCACAGGATGCGCACGAAGCGATCCGGCCCACGGATGTTAATCGAACACCTGACAGCCTCGCCAGCAAGCTTGGCCCGGATGAGCTCAAGCTCTACCGTTTGATCTGGCAGCGTTTTGTCGCGTCGCAAATGATGCCTGCAGTTTTCGACCAGACGACGATCGACATCAAGGCCGGACGTTTTACATTTCGCACGACCGGCTCGGTGCAGAAGTTCGACGGTTTCCTGAAGGTCTATCAGGAAGGCCGCGACGAAAAACCTGCCGAGGGCGAGGACGAAGAGGAAGAACGCACTCTGCCTCGAGTGGAGCAGGGTGA
The DNA here is from genome assembly GCA_039934315.1 of Pyrinomonadaceae bacterium. Taxonomy (GTDB): domain Bacteria; phylum Acidobacteriota; class Blastocatellia; order Pyrinomonadales; family Pyrinomonadaceae; genus OLB17. The sequence goes on from JBDTMK010000041.1 coordinate 1,298, forward strand.
AACGCTGAAGCTCAACGCCATTACACCGGAGCAGCATTTTACAGAACCGCCTCCGCGATATTCAGAAGCGACGCTGGTCAAGGTGCTCGAAGAAAAAGGCATCGGACGTCCGTCGACTTACGCGTCGATCATGACGACCATCCAGGATCGCGAATACGTCGAAAAGGTCGAGAGCCGTTTTCATCCGACCCCCCTCGGGATGACGGTGAATGATCTGCTTGTCGAGACTTTCGATGACATCTTCAACGAGCGTTACACCGCGAAGATGGAAGGGGAGCTCGACGAGATCGAAGATGGAAAACTCAAATGGCAGGATGCACTGAGAGATTTTTACGGGAAGTTTTCAAAAGATCTCGAACGGGCCGCCGAGACCATCAAGGGTAAGAAGAAGATGTCGATCCCGACCGACGAGATCTGTGAGAAAGACGGGGCTCGCATGGTCATCAAATTCGGCAGGTTCGGGCAGTTTCTGGCTTGCGAGAACTATCCCGAATGTCAGAACACCCGCGAGGTCGGCAGCAAGAAAACGGCCGGTGATGGTGACGGAGCCGACGGCGAGGTAGAAGAAATTCCGGTCTGTGAGCTGTGCGGCAAAGAGATGTCGTTAAAGAAAGGAAGGTTTGGTTCCTTTTACGGCTGCACAGGATATCCGGAGTGCAAGAACATCCGCAAGATCGCGAAAGGAGATCAAAAGCCGGCGGCACCGCCCGTCCCGCTCGATGAGATCTGTCCAAAAGACGGTGTAAATCTAGTTAGGCGCCAGGGCAGGTTCGGGGAGTTTATCTCATGTTCGAACTATCCGAAATGCGATTACGTAAAGCGTGAAACACTTGGCATGAAGTGTCCGAAGTGCGGAGACGGCGACATAGCAGTCAAGAAATCGCGTCGCGGGAAGGCATTTTACGGTTGTACGAATTATCCGAAATGCGACGAGGTATATTGGGACAAGCCGATCCAGCAGCCATGCCCGCAGTGCGGAGCGCCGAACCTTCTGGAGAAAACCACTAAACGCGACGGAACTGTTCATTATTGCAAAAACGAAGAGTGTGATTATAAAATGGCCGTTGATAACACTGATGTAATGTCGGAAACTAAGGCCGCGAAAGAGGTTCCGACCGCATAGCGCTTTCGATGAACGAGAATATTCAGTTCCTTCAAGCCTTTCTTAAGAACCCCGGCACAGTCGGGTCCATAACTCCGAGCTCACCCGAGCTGGCTCGGCGAATGGTCGCGGGCCTTCGCCCAAACGAAGACAATGTCGTGATGGAATTGGGCGTCGGCACGGGTGCGATCACAAAATTTCTTCAAGAGATCGTCCCGAACGAGAATTCATATCTTGGTATCGAGCTCGACCGACATCTGGTCCGCATCCTCAAAAAGAATTATCCCAACATGAAGATCGTCCGCGGGAACGCGCTCGAGGCAGCCGAGATCCATCGCAATGCGGATTTTGGAAAAGTCGGAACGATAATTTGCTGCTTGCCGTTTGTGTCGATGCCGAATGAGATCGGTGAAAAGATCCTGCTTGAGATCGACAAGTTCATGCAGCAGGGCTGCACGTTCCGCACGTTCCAATACGCGCACGGCTACTACTTCCCATCCGCCATCAAGCTTCGAGAATTCATGCGCGATCGCTACGGCAAATCAAAGCGCAGCCCGCTGATCGTAAAGAACGTTCCCCCGGCCTATACGTTGACCTGGTCGACGATTTAGAAAGAGCAGATGCTTGCCAGCGCAAAGATCGGATCGTTTGTCGCAACTGCGAACCCCGCCTCGGCTCGACAGTTCTACGAACACACTCTCGGCCTTGAATTTGTCAGCGACGAACCTTACGCCCTTGTCTTCAACGCAAACGGAACAACCCTTCGCATACAGAAAGTGCAGGAAGTTGTCGTCGCTCCTTACACAGCTATTGGCTGGCACGTGACGGATATTTCCGCTGTAATTTCGGAACTAAGGAAGCGGGGCGTGGATTTCATTTTCTTCGAAGGATTCGGCCAGGACGAGCTCGGAATTGTCACGTTTCCCGGTGGGGCAAAGGTCGCGTGGTTTAAAGACCCGGACGGCAACACTCTGTCGCTGGACGAATTTGCGTCAGCTTAGCGTCATATGAAACCTAATGCTCGGTTTGCAAGTATTACGCTCTTCAAATCTTTTAAAACCATTTAGCACACAAGGAGAATTAAGTAATGTTTCGACGCAAAGTATTGAGCGTTTTTCTGCTCGGTTGTTTTCTGTTGCCCACCGCCGGGCTCGCGCAGACCGCGGCGGTAGCTGAAAAGTCACCAGCGGCGTCTTCGCCCAGCAAGGTCTATTCGGCACCGAAAGCCGCGATCGACAAGATCCGCGATGAGGGGCTCAACCATTCGCAGGTCATGCAGACGCTCTCGTATCTAACCGACGTTATCGGCGGCCGCCTCACCAATTCACCGAACATGAAACGCGCAAACGAGTGGACGCGCGACACCATGGCGAAATTGGGAATGCAGAACGCGAGGCTCGAGGCTTGGGGCCCTTTCGGCCGCGGCTGGTCGCTGAAGAGTTTCTCGGCACAGGTGAATGAACCGACTGTGTTTCCGGTTATCGCGTATCCGAAAGCGTGGTCGCCTTCGACCAAAGGCGCGGTGACGAGCGACGTGGTTTACCTCAACATCAAATTTGATGAAGACTTTGCGAAGTACAAAGGCCAGCTCCGCGGAAAGATCGTAATGACCTCGCGGCCGCGCGAACTTAAGGCCGACTTTACGGGAATGGGTGAACGTCTCAGCGACGAAGCCCTTGCTAAGCTTGCCGAAGCTCCGGATCCTAACGCTGCAGCGGCGCCCGCTCAAAACCCGGAGCAGCAGACACCGCAGCAGCAGGAGCGCTTGCAGCGATTCATGATGGGACTGAAAGCAGCGAACTTCTTGCTTGAGGAAGGTGCCGCAGTGATCGTCGATAACAGCGGCAACGGAAGCGGCGGCACGCTCTTTGTCCAGAGCGCGAATGTAGCTCAGGAAGTTCCGGCTAGCGCACAGCAGGTATTTAATAACCGCAATCGTCTTCAGCCGTATCAGAAGGAATCCGAGGCGAAGATGCTGCCGCAGATGACGATGGCGACCGAGGATTACAATCGCCTCGTTCGCATGATCGAGAACGGTGCGAAACCGCGGATGACCATCGATATCCAAACGCAGTATTACGACGAAGATCTCATGGGCTACAACACCGTCGCCGAAATTCCGGGAATGGACCCGACTTTGAAAGAGGAGCTCGTTATGCTTGGCGGACACCTCGATTCATGGCACTCGGGTACCGGAGCAACTGACAACGCTGCGGGGTGTGCCGTCGCGATGGAAGCGGCTCGTATCCTCATCACTTCGGGATTGAAACCGCGTCGAACGATCCGCGTCGCGCTCTGGAGCGGCGAAGAACAGGGCCTTAACGGCTCGCGTGAATACGTGAGACAGCAGTTCGGTGAAAGAAAGCCCGGCGAGAACAACCAGCCGGGTGCGTTGGTGAAGACGGCGAATTACGACAAGCTGTCCGCCTATTACAATCTCGACAATGGCACCGGGAAAATTCGTGGTGTCTACATGCAGGGGAACGCAGGCGTCAGACCCTATTTCGAAACGTGGCTTACCCCATTCGCCGATCTCGGTGCAAAGACGTTGACCCTGTCGAACACGGGCGGCACCGATCACCAGTCGTTCGACCGAATTGGATTGCCGGGATTTCAGTTCATCCAGGATGAGATCGAGTACGATGCCCGGACTCACCACTCTAACCAGGACAACTTCGATCGCATTCAAGGTGACGACTTGAAGCAGGCCGCAACGATAATGGCAGCCTTCGTTTATCAGACCGCGATGATGGACGAAAAAATGCCGCGTAAGGAAGTTAAGTAGGGATCTGAGACGCTATAAAAATGCCGCGGTATGAGTTTGCTCACCGCGGCATTTTCGTTTTTCGACAGCTGCATTATTTGACGGTTTTCGGGAAACGCTTTACATTCGAGCAGAACAAAATCAAGAATCAAAAAAAAACAGAGATCTGATCAGCGAGAAAAAATAGAGATGCACACAGTTCAATATCAACGAGGTGCGATCGATGCCGGTGGTTGTGTCAGCCAGGCTTGGGAGCTTGTCAAAAGAAACTTCGGGCTATATATCGGAGCCGGGCTGGTCGTCACAATTCTTATAAGCTGCATACCGTTTGTGAACTTTCTTCTCATCGGGCCGATGATGGGCGGATTCGCTTACATAGTCCTTCGAGATCTTCGCGATGAGCCGGTGGATTTCGGGATGCTTTTCAAGGGCTTCGAGAAGTTTCTTCCTTTAATGGTTCTCGGCCTCATACAAGCTATTCCCGGAATTATTTTCCAGATCCTTCAGTTTGTTGTGGACCTATCTTCACTGGCCGGTAAATCCATGACCGGGGAAACAAACTCTTACCAGTCGCCGCCGCCGGACCTGTCCGCTTTGCAAACCGGAGCGATCGCGGGAGTGATCATCATTTTCGTTGGCTATTTTATTTTCCAGATGATCTGGAACGCGGCCCTCGTTTTCGCCATCCCGCTGGTGATCGAAAGGGATGTTTCGATCGGCGAAGCTATCACATTGAGCTTCGGGGCCGTTTTCAATAACCTCGGCGGGCTTACCGTGCTTGTGATAATTAATGCTCTCGTGGGCATACTGGGCTTCCTTGCATGTCTTGTGGGAATCTTCGTTGCGATCCCGGTTACGTTCGCTGCTTACGTCATTGCATATCGTTATGTATTTCCCAATTTTGAGCCGTCGCGTGTAAACACGGCACCGCCACCGCCCGACACGTACGGGAACTTTGGACAGGGCATGTGATCAAAGTTTCAGTTCCATGAACAGAACTCCTTCGTTGGGATTGTTGTAGTAAGCCGGAATCGCGCGAAAGCCGTATGACTCATAGAGCTGTACGGCCTTTCCCATTTTCGGCGGAAATGTATCGAGGCGCATCGCGCTGTAGCCTATCTCGCGTGCGTCTTCGATCAAGCGCTCGATCAGCAGCTTTCCAATTTGCATGCCGCGAAACTTCTCTCTTACAAACAGCCTCTTGATCTCACAGATATCCGACGACCGTGGCCGAAGGGCGATGCAGCCCGCGATGATTCCGTCCACCTTCGCAAGATAAAGCCGCCCGGCCGGAGGTGAATATTTGCCGGGCAAGTTTTTCAATTCGTCCTCGAAACCCTGGAAGCAGAGATCGAGCCCCAACCACGCTTCATACTCCCGAAAGATCTCTTTCGTCCCGGTCAGATCGATTTCAGCGTCGGCCCGGCTGATTCTTATTGCGTTCATACAAATATTGAAAATTGGGCGTCCCGGGGGTATGTTAATTGAGTCCTTCGCATTTCTAAAATATGGACAGACGTTCGTTTATTTCAGTTCTCGGCATCTCATCGGGCGGTCTCGCATTGGCGTGCAGCGGTCTTTCGCGAAGGGCCGAAACATTTGCGGCAACCGGTGAGTTTTCATCCCTTCGTTCCGCCGGTTATGGAGAGTTGGTCCCAACTGCAAGCAAGAACACCGGCGAAACTTACCTAACTCTACCGAACGGGTTTCAGTACAACGTTATCGGCAAGTTCGATTCGCCACTCGCTGACGGCCGCGTGACACCACGGCTTCACGACGGGATGGCTGCGTTCAAAGTGAAGAGCGAATTGCGGATCGTCCGTAATCATGAAGTCATCGGTGGAAAAATTCCCCGCCCGGGCAGCGCGATCGCCAACGAAAATCATTATGACGAAACGGCTGGCGGCGGCACGACGACTCTGGTCATCGATCCGAAAACGCGGCAGATCGTGCGCGATTTTGTAAGTCTCTCCGGTACGCTCATCAACTGTTGCGGCGGAGCCACCCCGTGGGGCAGTTGGATCTCATGCGAAGAAACGGTGCTTGGCCAGACGGTTTTGACGGACGCCCGCGGAAACAAAACGGGCGGGTTTCCGAAATCGCATGGATACTGTTTTGAAGTTTCTGCGTCAGCAAACAGAAATCTGCCTCCCGTGCCGCTCAAAGCGATGGGCCGCTTTGTGCACGAAGCGATCGCCGTCGACAAACGTACGGGCATCGTCTATCTCACGGAAGATCTGAATCCATGCGGTTTCTATCGCTTCATTCCCAAACGGAACAAGCGCCTTGCGGAAGGCGGTGTTCTGCAAATGCTCGCGGTGAAGGGCAGCGATCAATACGATACGCGTCGCGGCCAGAAGCAGAACGCGGTTCTCAATGCGAGTTGGGTGACGATAGATGATCCGGATCCTGCTTCCGCCGATGTCGATAATCAATCCGTCTCGAAGCAAGGACGATCAAAAGGCGGGGCAATTTTTGCAAGGCTTGAAGGATGTTGTGCGGACGCAGATGGACGGATCTACTTTACGTCCACGAGCGGCGGCGACAACGGCGGCGGCCAGATCTGGCGATACGATCACGTCGGTCGTGACGAGGGGCGGCTTACAATGCTGTTCGAATCGCCGGGCCGCGACGTCCTCGATATGCCCGACAACATCTGCGTGATGCCGAAAAGCCGCCTTGTCTTCATCTGCGAGGATAGCGATTACGTCGGTGCCGGCGGTACACCGGAAAACTTCGTCAGAATCCTTACACCCGACGGACGAATAGCCGATTTCGCAAAGAACATCGTACCCAAGTTCGAACGCGGCGAATTCGCCGGCTCTACATTTTCTCCCAACGGTTCGACACTCTTCTTCAACATCCAGCAGATCGGAGCCACGTTCGCGGTTTGGGGCGATTGGAGTAAGTTTCAAACGTAGACACGTATCAGTTATTCGGACAAACTTAAAACTAAAAAGTAAAAGCGGAAAAGGTCTTGTCGTTTTGTCCGACCGATTTCAGTTTTCACTTATTAGTTTTCAGTTTCTCCGGAGAGATGCGCAATCGCATTCTGTGAGAAAATAATTAACGCATGGAATTAGCAGTAGAAAAATACAAGGTCGCCGATGAACCGTTTTATCTGCCGATCGGCAGCGAGGTGGAATTGTTCGAGGCAGCGTATGCTGCGCGTTTGCCGGCAATGTTGAAGGGCCCAACCGGCTGCGGCAAGACACGCTTTGTCGAATACATGGCCTACAAAATGGGACGCCCGCTGATAACCGTCGCGTGTCATGAAGATCTTTCGTCGACGGATCTTGTTGGACGTTTTCTGCTTGAAGGCGAGGAGACCGTTTGGCACGACGGGCCGTTGACGACCGCCGTCCGCGCCGGTGCGATCTGTTATCTTGACGAAGTCGTCGAGGCACGAAAAGACACGGTCGTTATCATTCACCCGCTCACAGATGACCGGCGTCGTTTGCCTATCGAAAAACGCGGAACAGTGATCGAAGCGCCGCCGGAGTTCATGCTTGTCGTGTCCTACAATCCCGGCTATCAGTCGATCCTGAAAGACCTCAAGCAATCGACGCGGCAGCGGTTCGTGGCGATGGAATTCGACTACCCGGATGCGGATGCCGAGACGGAGATAGTTGCAAAGGAAGGTGGCATCGACGACGACATCGCACGCGACCTGGTGAAGATAGGACAGAAAGTACGCAATCTGCGCGGGCACGGGCTCGAAGAAGGTGTCTCGACTCGTCTTCTGATCTACGCAGCTCAGATGATCGCGAAAGGAATATCACCGATCGACGCCGCCGAGGTCGCGATCGTTTCCCCGATCACCGACGATCGGGAGCTTCAGCGGAGTATTCGCGAGATTGTAACGACCATCATTTAAAAGCTCTCATGACATCGAAAACAATTCGCGTGGTTGCGCGTCTGATCGCAAAGTCTGACCGTATTGGTGAGACTCTTGAAGCGCTGAAGGCTCTGGTCGTACCAACTCGTGCTGAAGATGGTTGTATCCTTTACGAGCTTACGCAGAACAACGCCGACCCGACCGACTTCACATTTGTCGAAGAATGGACGAGCGATGCAGATCTCGAGACGCATCTTCGGTCGGAGCACATTCGTTACCTTCAGTCTCGGGAGGACGACCTCCTCGCCGAGCCGCCGGACATTCGTCGTTATACTCTTGTAGCCTGATTTCTCCGAGGTGATTCTGTGGTGATCAAACGATTAGTCCAGTGCTCGAAACTTTTGCTGATCGCTGTCGCGGCTTCGACATTTACAGTTGCTCAGACTAATTACGTCCTGCCGCGGATGGTCAATCTCGATCCGGTCGTTCGCAAAAATTTCCGGAGCTTTTATGTTCGCTCCTATCCCGGTGGTCCGATCCAGAAACTATCTACGGACGGGTTCTATCCGATCGGCTGGTCTCGCGACGGGAAATTTGCATACTATTCGGAACCGGTTGACGAAGAGTGCGGATGTTATTTTGCCGAGCTTACGATCGTCGATCTTCGCACCGACAAAGTTCTATGGGAGTTCGAGAACAAGCCCACCGAGCGAATGAACGATAAGGGCGAGCCGATTCCGGACGACATGCGAAAACTCTGGGCACGGAACAACGTAATGTTCTCGCAAAAACTTCGCGAACATGGGATCCAGCAAGTTGGACGGTTTGCATTGATGCCTGCCACTTTTGCATCGGGAGGGAAAAGCTTCGCAGCAAAAGTGGCTTCCGTGAAATCGAACGATCCTGATGGATTGAATCGTATTCGAAAGATCGACCTGACACTGAGCTCACCGTCCCTCGGAAAGAAATCGCTTTACACCGCCGAATACAAGGGTGATGACATGTATGTTTCACCACTCGACGCGGCGGTCGCGGGTATTTTCAAGAGCCCGTTCGAGAAGCGTGTCGCCGTCATCATGATCAAAGTACAGCGCGGATGGGAAGGCCCGCCGCACACGGTCGAAGCACAGATTGCCGGTGCAGATCTCGTCAACGGTTTTCGCAAGTAGGCACTCAACCACATCTTTCATTACGTAATTATGGATTATTAATGAAAGACTGAAATCCCTTCACCATGTCTAACACTCAAAGTACTTCCCGCCGAAATTTTCTGAAGACGCTTGGTGCAACCGCAGCAGGGGCGATTCTCGCACCCGCGGTCTTTACGCAGCGCCGGCCGAAAACCTGCGTCGTTATTGGCGCGGGCTTTGCGGGACTGGCCGCTGCTTACAAACTTAAAAGTGCAGGTTGGAATGTCACGGTGCTCGAAGCGCGCGATCGAATCGGCGGACGAGTTTTCTCGCATAAGTTCGCCGGGACGGATCTGGTTTGCGAGCTTGGCGCGGAGTGGGTTGGCGAAAGTCACGAGCGGCTCAAGGCGCTTTGCCATGACTTCAAGATCCCGCTTCAGAAGCATCAGTTCGATGATTACCTCTTGCGCGATGGGAAGGTTTCGCGTCCGGGCCAATGGGGATTTTCAGCACAGGCGAAAGCGGCGTTCGAGAAATTGATCGCCGGGTATGAAAAGCTGACGCCGCTCGCGAAGACGAAGCTGGATAAATACGATTGGTGGACCTATCTCGAGAAGATCGGCTTCACGTACGACGATCTGCTGCTGCGCGATCTGATGGACAGCACAGATTTCGGCGAGTCGATCCGGCAAGTCTCGGCATTTGCGGCGCTCGCCGAGTACGCCGAGTCGAGCCCGAGGAACGAGATGGATTACAAAATGACGGGCGGGAATTCACGGCTAGCGGTCGAGCTCGCGAAGGGCATCGGGCTCAACAACATTCAAACCGGATACACGGTAAAACGTATCAACCAGCGCGCGGGCGCCGTCGGAATTGACGCCCGTTCGACAGCAGATCCAGTTATCGGTCCCGTTGCTCTAAGTCTTGTCGCCGATGCCATCATATGCACGGTTCCTATCAACAGCCTTCTGAAAATCGAGTTCAATCCACCGCTCCCACTAACCCAGCGCGAAGCGGCGGAGCAACTCACCTACGCACGCATCTGCAAGAACAGCGTGCTGTACAGCGAACGGTTTTGGAAGGATGAGAACTTCTCGATGGTTTCCGACGCGACTTCGCACTATTACTTTCACAGCACGCAGTCGCAGTCCGGCCCAGCGGGAATTCTCACCTCGTACGCGATCGGCGAAAAGGCCGACGTGCTCGCATCGCAGTCTGATGTCCGCCGGGCACGCATCATCACGAACGATCTGGCCGACTTCGATCGTGATGCACCAAAGCTCGCAAGAGGGATCAAATCATACGCCTGGCAGCGCGATGAATTCACCGATGGCGCGTATGCTATCTACAAACCCGGCCAGTGGTTCGGTATCCGTCCGATTCTCGCGCGTCCGCACGGCAAGGTTCTCTTTGCCGGTGAACACCTCGCCGACTGGCAAGGCTTCATGGAAGGTGCGATAGAGACGGGCGAAGCCGCCGCAACGAGTCTCATTCAGTTCTGACGCAGCTTTCTTAACACGGAGATCGCGGAGAGGAAATAAGAATTCTTTCTCTGGCGTGCTCCGCGGTCTCGGCGTTTAAACCCTCATGACGACAAACGAATTAACACTCATTTAACTTCCAGTTCATCCTCAGTTAATCCGCCATCCCTATCCTCGAACTTGCTAACCGGAAATCTAAACTCTTTTTGAATCAAAGGCAGTTTCTACCAAGGGGAAGAAAATCAGCCGAAGTCTATTTTATTAACAAAAAGTTCTCATGCATCGAGGAAACAAAATGAAGCGGAATTCTATTACAGCAATTCTTTTCGCCACCTATATTTTCTTGTCAGCGGTCGGCGTCAACGCCCAGACCGATCAAGGCCGCGTCTCGGGTCAGGTAACCGATCAAACCGGAGCAGTCGTTCCGGGGGCAACTGTCACCGTGACAAACAACGGAACGAAGCAAGCTCGAACCGTGACCGCGAATGACGAAGGGTTCTATGTTATCCCGGCCCTTCGTGCCGCTGTTTATACAATAGTTGCGGATGCCTCAACATTCGCGCCGAAAACAGTCACCGACGTCCAGCTATCCGTGGGTCAGCAATTAAATCTTGATCTGTCACTTTCGACCGAAGTACAGAGCGTGACCGTTGATGTTGTCGGCGGTTCCGAGACCGGGATCAATACTGCATCGGCTAGCATCGGCGCGACCGTAAATTCGCGCGAGGTTCGGGATCTGCCGATCAACGGCCGTCAGCTGTCGCAGCTTTATCTTCAGGCGCCGGGCTCAGTCAATAGTGGATCGGGTACCTTCAGCGACATTAGATTCTCCGGCCGCGCCGTAAACCAGAACGTCGTTCGATATGACGGTGTAGAAGGGACGGCGATCATCGATGCGAGTCCCGGCAATCTGAACGGTGAAGTGCCGTCGAAATTCCGGCTTCAATCGAGTCTCGAAAATGTACAGGAGTTCAAGGTCGAGTCGAATAACTTCCCGGCTGAGTTCGGCACCGGTACCGGCGGCCAGGTTTCCGTAGTTACAAAATCAGGCACCGACGAATTTCATGGCTCGCTGTTCGAGTACGTTCGCAACGATGCGTTCGACGCAAGAAACTTCTTCGACAACATTCAATCGGGAATTCCGAAGAGCCCGCTCCGGCTGAATCAATTTGGCGGATCGATCGGGGGCCCGATCATTAAGAGAAAACTTTTCTTCTTCGCGTCGTACGAGGGCTATCGCGTTCGCTCCGGCTTGAACTTTGTCGAAGCGGCGCCCAGCCTGAGCCTTGCTCAGCCCGGAGCCCTGATTCCGGGGACCTCGACTCCGGTGAACCCCGCGATCCAACCTTACATCGCGGCGTTTCGATCGCCGAATGCAGTCACGCTAGCGGGCTCGCAAGTCGCCGGCTTTGACGTGGTTCAGCTTCAGGACACGGCGAAGGTCAATGAGGACGCATATGCGGTCCGATTCGATTACAGTCTGAATTCGAAGAATAGTTTGTATCTTCGGTTCTTTCGCGACAACGGGAACGACATTAGCCCCGAGGGAGTGTCGGGCCGTGTCGTAGGCATCGAAGCGGAACCGCAGAATGGCGTATTCGGATGGCAGCACGTTGTAAACCAGGAGATCGTGAACGATTTTCGGCTCGGGTATAACGGAGCGCGAACACGGATCAATGGACAGGCTCCGACCGTGAACGGACTGGATTTCTCGGCCCTGACATTGAACATCTCAGGCAGCGTCGCGATCTCGGGAATTGCCGGGCAGGGGACGTCGTCCGGAATTTCGATCCCCGGCGGCCTCGTACGCGCGAACAGCGCGACCAACGGGCGTGGCCAGCCGTACACGCCGTACTCGATCTCTTTCCTCGACAGCGTCAACTGGACGCGCGGCTCACACAACATCAAGTTCGGCGGTGAGGTGCGACTCATTCGTCTCTACACGAATCGCCTTGGCGGCACGACATACACGTTCTCAAATCTCGCAGGCTTCCTCGCCAACACACCGCAGAGCGTCCAGTATGCGGGCGACCTCAGCGATCCCAGTCCGTTCAATAACGGCCTCGAGGGCGAACGGCTTGCCGAGCAGGAATATTACATCGGGTACGGCCAGGACGAGTGGAAGATCAGGCCCGGTATCACACTCAGCTACGGATTGCGTTACGAATATTACGCACCGCTTCGCGAGCGGAGCAATGGACAAGTCTTGTTTGATATTGAAAACGGAACGATTCGCGATTCGAGCGAGCCGGCCTTCAAATCTTCGAAGAGCAACTTCGGCCCGCGCGTCGCACTCACATGGTCACCGAATCTAACCGGTAAGGGATTCTTTGCCGGCGGAAGGACCGTGCTGCGGGGCGGAGTTGGGTTGTACTACGGGCCCGGGCAAACAGAGGATTGGCCGCGATGGCTTGCAGAAACGCTTCTTCG
>JBDTMK010000042.1:0-13990 GCA_039934315.1 Pyrinomonadaceae bacterium
AATAGATCAATCTTACTTCACGACTAAGAAAGGTTTTAAGCTTGGTGACTTGAAAGAAAAAGCAGTTCGCATTTATGGTATTCCTTACAAATGTTTTAAGGCAAAAGATATTGAAAAATGCGAATGGAATTTTGGTAGCGTCAAGCTACCCCGGTAAGTTTTTCAATTAACAAAACGACCCCATAGGAAAGGGCGGCGATGATAGCGGCCATCGGAATCGTCAGGATCCATGCCCAGACGATCCGACCGGCGACGCCCCACTTTACTGCTGACAATCTTTTGGCTGAGCCGACGCCGACGATCGAGCCGGTGATCGTATGTGTGGTCGAAACCGGAATGCCTGTGAAAGTAGCGAAGAACAATGTGGCCGCTCCGGCCGTCTCAGCGCAGAACCCGCCGACAGGCTGAAGCTTGACGATCTTTGTACCCATCGTCTTGACGATACGCCAGCCGCCTGAGAGCGTGCCTAAACCGATCGCGGCATGCGCTGCGAGGACGACCCAGAGCGGGATGTCGGGCAGCTTGCCTGCCGATGTCATCTGCAGGAAGCCTCCGGAGACAAGGACGATCGTGATTATGCCCATCGTCTTCTGTGCGTCATTGCCGCCATGACCCAGCGAGAATGCGGCGGCCGAGAAAAGCTGACCGATGCGAAAACCTTTGTCGATCTTGTGGACGGAAACCTTTCGGAAGATCCAGTAAACCGCAACCATTAAAATGAAGCCGAGGCCAAATCCGATCAGCGGCGAAAGGACGATGAATGTCAGGGTCTTGATCCACCCGGCCGCTTTCAAAACCGTCTCAACGCCGTTGAAGCCGAAATGCGAGATGTACGAAGCGATGGCGGAGCCCGCGTATGCTCCGACGAGCGCATGTGAACTCGAGGTCGGAAGCCCGAGATACCAGGTGATCAGATTCCAAACGGTCGCGCCGAGAACCGCAGCCAATAAGACGTAGAGCTGGTCGCTAGCGGGGATCGCAGCGATGTTGATCATATCGCCGCCGATCGTCTTCGCGACGGCAGTTCCAAATACGATGAAGGCAATGAAATTGAAAAATGCTGCCCAGATGACCGCGACGCCCGGACTTAGGACTCGCGTCGCGACCACCGTCGCTATCGAATTCGCCGCATCGTGAAAACCATTCACGTAGTCGAACACGAGCGAAATCAAAATGATCAACACCACCAGGCTTAATGCGGCTGTTTGTTGGTCCATGGTTTAGTGGTCAGTGTTCAGTGTTCAGTGGTCAGTGGTCAGTGGTCGGTGATCAGACAGCCGGATTCCGACCACTGAACATCGGCCACTGGCTACTCTAGTTATGCTTCAGCACTATGCTCTCAATGATATTCGCAACGCTCTCGCAGCGGTCCGTGGCGTTCTCAAGTATCTCGTAAAATTCTTTCCACTTGATCACCTCGATCGGATCCTTCTCTTCCTTGAACAACTGGGCTATTGCTCGGAAATAAACGTCGTCCGCCTCATTCTCCAATCGGTGAATTTCCCGGAAGCGATCGTTGATGCCGTCGGGTCTGCTTAAGACGGACACTGCACCGTTTATCTCAACGCCGAGATCTTTGATTATTCTTGCGAGCTGTCGCGAGTGGGCGTTTTGAGCGCGGATGTCGTACATGACGATCGCACGCACGCCTGCGTCTATGTAGTCGCAAATATCATCGAGCGCGACCGCGAGCGTGTAAATGTCCTCGCGGTCGAAGGGCGTGATGAACGACTTGTTCAGCTTGTTCGTGATCTGGTGGGTAAGCTGGTCGCACGCGTGCTCGACATCCTTGATCCGGGTTTTGAATGAAGCAAAATCCGCGTTCGGCGTTTCCAGCATCTCAGTGAGGATAGCCGAGGCTTCTTCAATCTTTTCCGCCATCTTTGTGAACAGTTCAAAGTAGACGTCTTCGCGCGGTAATAAACTAAAAGCCATAATTCATTCTCTCCAAAAATTTCAGTACGTCCGGCTGTGCTTGATGAACACCGCCTCGCGGAGGTAAACGTTCAGTTCGCAAATGTCCTTCACGTAATCGCCGATCCGCTCGAGATGCTTTGCAACGAACAGCAAGTGTGCGGCGCTCGTCGCGGCGGTCGGGTTGACGATCATCAACTGTAAAAGCTCGCTGAAGACCTTATGGTAGTTCTCATCGATCTCTTTGTCGCGCCGGATCACTTCGCGTGAAAGGACAGCGTCCTCGGACGTGAAGGCGTCAAGTGCAGTCCGGAGCATCTCGGTAGCGGTCCCCGCCATAAGCGGAAACTCGACAAAGGTCTTTACGAGCGGCTCGTTGTTCAGGACCAGTGCCGCCTCGGCTATGCTACCGGCATGGTCCGCAATGCGTTCAAGGATCGGCGTGATCTTCGCAACTGAGATTACAAAACGCAAATCGTGCTCTGTCGGCTGAAGCGAAGCGAGAATATCGATACTGAGGGCGTCGATCTCGAGCTCCATCTGATCGATGACCGAATCCTGATTTAGAACCTTCTTTGCCAACTCGCTGTCGCGTTCCGTCAAAGCCTCGATCGCCTGGTGCACCGCCGATTCGGTGGCGCCGCCAAGCAGCAGTATTTTGTCGCGCAACTCGTCTAATCCGTGGCTGATCGTCCTCTCGCCTATCATATTCCTGACCTATAAACCTTGCCGTAAACCGAATTATACCCGCGCTCCATTTTTGCAAAAGCCGGATCGAGGTTCGATTAACATTCCTGTAACACGCTGTTCTGCTGCCATAAAAGGCGGCAAACCGCACAGGGCCGGTTTTTCATCAGACATGAGCTAGAGATATCGATTCCTCTCACGAACGTGGCACAATTAGAATCGATCGAGGATCCGGAGGGTTGAAATGAAACGACGATCTTACGCTAGAGTCGCCGCATCGGCGTTGATGATGTGCTCGCTGGTGGTTTTGCCACTCGCGGCCGTCGCGCAGACGCGCATCACGATGCCGAAGAACAAGTACAAAGTTCAGGACGACGTGAAGCTCGGCCGCGACACGTCGCGCGAGGTCGCGCGACAGTTCCCGTTGCTTAACGACAGCCAGACGGAACGATTTGTCGAGAGCGTCGGGGAACGTCTCGTGGCCGCGATCCCGGCGGAATTTCAGCAGCCTGCTTTCAATTACCAATTCGACGTCGTAAACGCGCGGGACATCAACGCGTTTGCCCTTCCCGGCGGACCGATGTACGTAAATCGTGGAATGATCGAAGCGGCGAAGAATGAAGGTGAGATGGCTGGCGTGATGGCGCACGAGATCAGCCACGTTGCTCTCCGTCATGCGACCGCTCAGGCAACTAAGCAGAGCAGCGTTGGGAACACGCTCGGGACCTTGGGAATGATCCTTGGCGGTGCAGTTCTCGGCGGACAGGGCGGAGCTCAGTTAGGTGCGCTCGGTGCACAGGTTATGCAAACCCGCTACAGCCGCGACTACGAAACGCAGGCCGATGTTCTCGGTTCGCAGATAATGGCGAATGCAGGCTACGACCCGCGCGATCTGGCGAATATGTTTCGCACTATCGAACAGGAAAGCAGTGGCGGCCGCGCACCGGAATGGTTGAGCACTCACCCAAATCCGGGCAATCGCTTCGAGAACATCAACCGCGAAGCGAGCCGCCTGAATGTCTCGTCTACCCCTCGAAAAATTACGCCGGAGTTCCGCCGCGTTCAGGAACGGCTTCGAGGAATGCCTCGGGCACGCTCGATGGCGGAGATCCAGCGCGATTATCAGCGCACCGGCGGCAGTGGCGGTAACGGCGGATATGGTAACGGCGGCGGCAACGGCTCACAGGGCCAGAGTCCTATCGCGAGCGGAAACTATTCCCGAACGGTCGATTTTCCATCAGCTCGGACGCGCGTTTATTCGAACAGCGCGATGAGCATGAATATTCCTGACAACTGGCAGGACTTCAATACCAGCGGACAAGTTTGGTTTGCACCCCAGGGTGCGTATGGCAACGAAGGGATCACGCGTGGCGCAATGATCGGTGCTGCCCGGTCGAATTCGACAGATCTGAGGCAGGCGACGAGCGCTTACGTAAACGAGTTGCTTCAGGCGAATGCTTACTTACGACAGTCCGGAAGTGAGCAACGAGCTACGGTTGCTGGCCGGACGGGTTTTGCCACCGTCTTGTCCGGGCGTTCATCGGTGACGGGGCGTAACGAGGTCGTGACCGTCTACACTGCGCAGTTACGCAGTGGCGATCTGTTTTTTGTCGCTACGGTCTCGCCTCAAGAAGAAGCGAATCGCTATAACTCGGTGTTCCGGAATTTGGTGAGCTCAATTCAGTTAAATGACTAGAAGACGTGAATCGTGAACTGTAAATAGTTAGTAACAAAAACGCCCGATTTACTCGGGCGCCACATTCACGATTTACGATGCACCATTCACCATTTACGATTCACGATTTACGATTTACGATTTACGAGCTCGAATCATTAACAGACACGCCGACGCAATCAGCGAGATCACCGCACTCATTATAAAAGCTGGCGCGGCCCCGAACTTGCTCCACACAAATCCAAAGATAATCGACGCCGGAAAGACCGTTATCCCGTAGGCAAGATTGTAAAACCCGAACGCCGTCCCACGCTTTTCATCATCTACCATATCCGCGACAAGCGCCTTTTCAACACCTTCGGTCAAACCGAAATACAATCCGTAAACGATGAACAGCGTCCACGCCTGCCACGCGGAATCAGCAAATGCGAAGCCGGCATAGACGAACGCGTAGATCACCCAACCGGTCAGGATCATCGTCTTGCGCCCGATTTTATCCGAAACATCGCCCCCGATTATCGAGCTGAAGAATTTACTGAAATGCAGGACCATCCAGAGCAGCGGGAGCATCGCCGTAGCAATTCCCGTCTCCTGGGCCCGAAGGAGTAAAAACGCGTCCGTCGAATTCGACAAAGTGAAAAGCGAGACGACGACGAGGAAGCGTTTGAAATTCGGGTCGAATGCTCTGAGTGAAAATTTGAGGGGAACCTCGTCGGCTTCGGTCGCCGGCTTTTTTTCCTCCCGCACGAAAACGACGATGACGAATAAACCGAGGGCGACCGGGATCGATGCGAACAAGAAAACCTGCTGATATTCGCGAGCCGTGGGCGTCGCTGAATCTGCGGCAAGGTACGTCAACAGCAGAAACGCAACGATCGGTCCTACGATCGCGCCCAAATGATCGGCGGCTCGATTGAAACCGAACGCGAGGCCACGGGCGTGCTCCGGCACCGTTTCGGCGAGCAATGCGTCGCGTGGCGCTCCACGGATTCCCTTACCGATGCGATCGGTCATCCGGACGAAGAGGACCTGTGGCCAGCTGGTGACAAATGAGAGAAGCGGACGCACAACCGCTGCGAGCGAGTATCCGACGAAGACAGGAAACTTCCGATTACCGAATCGGTCACTAAGATAGCCGGAAAATAATTTGAGAATGCTGGCGATCGATTCGGCAAAGCCTTCGATCAGACCGATCGCAAAAGGGCTGGCACCGAGTGTGAGAGCGAGGAACGTCGGAAGCAGCGGATAGATGATCTCGCTTGAGGTGTCATTGAGAAAGCTGACGAGGCTTAAAGCGAAGACGGTCGGCGAAAGGCTGCGATACCGCTGCCAGATCGTCGATGTTTTTTCAGCTTCCGCCATCTAGTAAAAATTGCCTTCCTGCTAGGGACGCGTCGCTAATAGCGGAGCGATTTATCGCCGCGAACGTTTTCAAAATGTCGCTAGTCCCGTAAGGACGACTGACTCCGCGTCATTCTCAGTCGTCCCGACGGGACTTTTCCTTTGCTCTAACTACCCGAAGATAAATTGCGGGCTGTTATCAGTCGTCCGCTGCCCGTCACCGCCGCTGGTTCGCCGGCGGTTTCAGCTTAGGGGCCACATCCGCCGTGAAATACCAAAGCGATATACTCCCGACAACCGCGATAACGAGGATCACGACAACTATCATCATCCGGACCGCCATTTTCGCGGTCTTCGCCAGGGCTTTGAACGCAACGTACGCCGTACCCGAGATAACCAGGAAGAAAGCGGCCGCTACGATCGCCCCGATCACTCCACTGCTTGGTACCAGAAACAGCAAGGTCATTTTTTCTCGCTCTCCCTCAGCGCCCTTTCGATCTCGGCTATGTCCGACTCGTTCGGAGTACTGCTCACATCGGGCACGCTATATTCCTCATCGGCCCATGCGCCAAAGTCGAGCAGCTTACATCGCTCCGAACAAAACGGACGGAATTCGTTCCCTTCGTACTGCGTTTCCTTGCCACATCTCGGACACTTGACTACGGTCATAACTCACTCTTGAAAGGAAAGGTTATCACACGCAAAGACCCATTTCCGAGAACAAAATCCTTGTGCAGGCCTCACCTGAGATGGTAATTATACAAAGGCCGGGTGTGAAAACGCATCAAAGCGAACAATCGGACAAAACGGTTCGTATTTGAAGCAGGAGTTTGAGAAAGCGATGAGCGATTACAAAGAACGTTTTGAGAAATGGCAGCGTGACGCCAAGGAAAAATTCGACGAGATCGACAAGCAGCTGGGTCTGAAGGACAAGATCGAGGAAGGCGCGCGGGCGGTCGTTGAGACGGCGAAAAAAGGCGGCGAAAAGATAAAAGCCGAGGCCGAGAAATCCGACGTCGGTAAACAGGCCGTCAAGGTCGCCGAAGAAACGATGAAGACCGCCGAGGCAACCGCGAAGAAGGCCTGGAGCGCGAGCGAACCGCTCCGTGACGTAGCAGAAGACGCCGGCGAGAAGGCCGGAGATGTCGTCGGTGCCGCGGGCAAAGCGGCGAGTGAGGTTATCGGTGTCGCTGCTGAAAAGGCCGGAGGTATTTTCGAAGGCGCTCGCGAAACGGTAGAAGCAAATGCGAAACGTGTCGCCAGCGTTTTCAATTTTGGAGCGAGTTGGACGCGTACTTTCGACTCAGCATACAAGTCTCTTTCAAAGGCGTCCGGTTGGGTCCAGGAGAATCCGGTACAGGCGGCCACGACGGGAGTTTCGATGGCGGTGGGTGCCGGTCTAGGCGTCGTCTTCACCGGCATCAGCTCACACTGGCTTTTTAATTCTGCACTGCCGGCATGGTCGGTAAAGACGATCGCAGAACAATTCAACGAGTTTCTCAAACGTAAAGAAGAGCTGATCGAAAAGGGACGACTGACAGAAGCCGAAGCCGACCACATCTGTTTCGAGCGCGATATCGCAAAGCGCATTGGAGCCCCGCTGCTTGGCGCTTTTTCGTTCGCGTCCGGTGCGGTGATGATGACAAATATTTTCAATCCCAAAACCATCACGGGAGCTCCGATCGACTGGATCATCGGCGGCAATCCGCTGCTTGAGGGCGTCTGGTTTTTCGGAAACGGCTTGGTCTGCTTCAAGACGAGCTACGACTTTTTCATGATCGCGCTGGATGGTCAGGAGGATGTTCAACGAATGGTTAGGGAGATTAAGGGAATGCTTCCCGCGGTTAGTGGATCGTGAATGGTAAATCGTGAATAGAAGGAAAGCACTCTTGTAAAAGAAAACGCTCGGCATCTGCCGAGCGTTTTCTTTTTCGATTCACGATTCACGATTCACTTCTTCTAGTTGATCCTTATAGGAAATGGGACAAAGCACAGGACAAAGATGATCAGCGTCGCGAAGGCGATCACCTTTCTTTTCATATCAAGCGGAGTTTCATCATATGGTTGCGGATGCCGGACACGCATCATGATTCCAAGCAACACCGCGACAAGAAAGCCACTCGGACTGCTATAAAAAACGAAGCCGATTATCGCCAGAGCAGCCATGATGACGAACGCGATGCGGCCAGTAAAGAAATGTACCTTTTTTCCAAGTACCGAGTAGATCGCATGGCCGCCATCAAGCTGCCCTGATGGGATCAGGTTTAGTGCGGTCACGAGTAGTCCGACCCAAGCCGCATAGTAGAACGGATTGCCGACACTCACGGTCGGGTCGTGACCGACAACAGCTCCGGCAATTCTCATAAACAGCGGGTCCGCAAACGTCAGGCTGCCTGGAACATCCAGTTGCCCGGGAGGCGCGGGCTGCATATGGAAAATGCCTAACAGAGCGATCGGTATCAAAGCGATAAAACCGGCGATCGGCCCGGCAACACCGATATCGAAGATGGCTCTGACCGACGGCATCGGCGATTTGATTCGGATGAACGCGCCGAATGTCCCGGCCGGCCCGATCATCGGGGGCGTGGGTATAAAAAACGGCAGTGTCGCGTCGACCCTGTAGATCCGACAGGCAACGTAATGCCCCATCTCGTGCGAGACCAGTATAAACAAGAGCGACAACGAAAATGACAAGCCGTCGATCAGCAACGTAGTGTCGGTCGAAAGCTTATACACGGCGTCGCCGATTAGCGAGGCGTATCGGGTTGGAATAGTGGAAACAAAATCGAGAAGCTCCGGCCAGGTTTGCGGATCAGAGACCGGCATCGAATCTATCCTTCCAAAAGGAAACAGCACTCCGGCGATAGTTGTCGTTGCCAGAGTTGTCAGCAACAGCAGCGAGTGGAGTATCCAAGTCCGCGCCGTTGGTTTCATGGCCTGCCGTTGTAGATAGATCTGTTCGACCGACATAGACTCCAAAAAGGAAATCGTAAACCGCAGACTATTGATTTGCGATTTACGATTTACGATTGTCTAAAAATCAAATAAGCAGAATTCTACGTCTTCACTGCTCTCGCCGAGAGCTCCTTGCCCGGCTTAAATCTGATCGTCTTTCCCGCAGGAATTGGTACTTCGGTACCGGTCCGCGGATTTCGGCCGACACCACGCTTCCGCGGCTTGACGACGAAAACGCCGAAGCCACGCAGCTCTATTCGTTTACCCTTCGCCAATGCGTCCTTCATCGCGTTGAATAGCGAATCCACAACCTGTTCGGCCTTTTGTTTCGGAACACCGGTCTTATCGGCAACATGGTTGACGATATCGAGTTTGATCATCACTGCCTCCTTTGCCTGTGCACGCTCGGAAAGAAAAACCGCAACTCCAACTTAACTTAATAATATGACTCTAAGTTCACACGTGTCAAGATTTTGCGGAAAGGGTAATTGCCTGTTCCCGAGGGCAAATAATACTTCTGCGGCAGAATCCAAAGTGCTAGAATTCAATCACGCTTGAATTTAAGATGAAACCTCAGGGAGGGTAGGATAATTATGCGGTGGCAGGATTACGGTCAGAGCTCGAACGTCGAGGATCGACGCGGCTTCGGCGGACGCGGTTTAGCGATTGGCGGCGGAGGTATTGGAATTCTCATCCTCGCCTTGGCGGCAATGTTGTGCGGCGTTGACCCGAGACAGCTGTTGGAAGGACTTCCGACGGAGACTCAAACTCAGCAACCCGGGACCGCGAGCAATACCGCAACTCAGCCCGTGGATCAGAACCGCCAGTTTGCCAGCACGGTGATGAAGATGACCGAGGACATCTGGGGTCAGGTTCTGCCGCAGCAGGCACGCATCCGTTATCAACCCCCGAAACTTGTCTTGTACAGCGGTCAAACACCGACGGCGTGCGGATACGGGCAGGCGGCAATGGGCCCATTCTATTGTCCGGGCGATCAAAATCTCTATCTGGATTTTGCTTTCTTCCGGGAGCTGAAACAGGAATTCAAATCGCCGGGCGATTTTGCGCAAGCTTATGTGATCGCGCATGAAGTCGGTCATCACGTTCAGAATTTGATCGGCACAATGGACAAGGTTCAGAATGCCGGCCAGAGCAACCGTCTATCTGTTGCGCTCGAATTACAGGCCGACTGTTTTGCAGGTATCTGGGCTCATTATGCGCAGCAGAAAGGGCTCGTGGAAGCCGGAGACGCTGAAGAAGCGATCCGCGCCGCCGCCGCAGTTGGCGATGACATGATCCAAAAACGCACTCAGGGATATGTAGTTCCGGAATCTTTTACCCACGGGTCCGCGCAGCAGCGAATGCAATGGTTTGCAAAAGGTATGCAGTCAGGAGAAATGCGCCAGTGTGAGGCGTTTAGGTAGTGCAAAAAGTGAAAGGGTGAAAAGGTGAAAGGCAGAATCGTTAGCGACGCTCCCGTTTTCACTTTTTCACCCTTTCACTTTTTAACTCTCACGAAGGCGTATACGGCCTGCCGTAAATTTCCTGATAGACCCAGCCGAGTATGCGAGCCTCGGCGGTGCACAACTGCTCGAGCCAGCAGCTGGTTAGATACAAACGCCGCTCGGCCTTTGTTGTCAGCTTCTCAGCCTTTTCAACCGCGAGCATATTCGGATCTTCATTGAGTTTATTCGCCTCGCTTATTTGGGTCTTCGTCTCGCGAGCTTCATGCAAGGCGTTGAGTACATCAGACAGCCATAACCCGAGCAGCGGTTCCGAATTATTTTCCTGAAGCGCCTGAAATACCCCTATCGCAAATCGCGCCTCCGCGTTCTCGAACGGATATGTGCCAACACCGTTCTCGACATCGTCATGCTGCTTCCATTGAAATAACTCTTCGGTGTAAGCGTGACGGATACGCGACGTCCGCTCGTCAAAATTCAGGAACCACTCAACGACGTCGGCGAGTGAGTTGTTTTCGATCGTTCCATTCGAGTCCCTTCGGAGCTTTGGCGGTAAATTGTCGGCTTCGGTGGCTTCGGTCATTCTGCTTTTACATTCATCTTACCGCGTGCATATAATTTCGCAATAAAGTGACCGACGAAACCCTCAACGAAAATCTTCAACCGATCAGCGCGCCGGAAACGGCGGTGGACCGAGATCTCGGATTCGGCTCTGTAGTCTCTGGCCGGAGCCGGCAGCGTTTGCTCAACCCTGACGGAACTTTCAACGTAGAGCGAACGGGCGTCAGCCTTTTCACATCGCTAAATCCGTATCACACCCTGCTTATCATGTCCTGGAGCACGTTTCTCGGATTGGTGCTTCTGCTTTATTTCCTTAGCAATGTTTTCTTTGGAATACTTTACGCGTCGTTTGGCTCCGAAGGGCTGGTGGACGTGTCGGAATCACCAATGGACGATCTTTTCGTCCGCGGCTTTTTCTTCAGCGTGCAAACTTTCGCGACGATCGGTTACGGAACGATTCATCCTGTCGGCATCGTTCCGAACCTCATCGTAACGATCGAATCCTATTACAGCCTCCTCGCGAATGCCCTCATCACCGGCGTTGTTTTTGCCCGTTTCGCTCGACCGACCGCGAAAATAGTTTTTAGCAAGTTAGCCGTAGTTGCGCCGTATCGCGACAAGACTGGTTTCATGTTTCGCATCGTCAACGGCCGTAATAATCAGCTGATCGAGGTCGGCGCCGTTGTCATGTTTGCGAGGTTCGTGAATGAGAACGGGCGAACGGTCCGGCGTTTCGATGTGATGGATCTCGAACGCCGCAAGGTAACCTTCTTTCCTCTCGCGTGGACGATCGTTCACCCGATCGACGAAAAGTCGCCGCTCTTCGGACTGAGCCAGCAAGATATTATTTCGATGGACGGCGAGATTCTGATACTGCTAACGGCCGTCGATGAGACATTTGTGCAGACCGTCCACGCTCGTTCTTCATACAAGCCCGCGTCGATAATCTTCGGGCACAAATTCGCAAATCTTTACAACGAGGTCGACGACGGCGAGCCTATGTCGATCGATGTTCGAAAGTTATCGAAAACTGAGCCGGCTTAGGAACTATGTTTACTGGAATAATCGAAGAGCTTGGCACAGTCCGATCATTCGCCGCGAACCGGGGCGGCGCGAGGATGGTTATTTCGGCGAGCCTCGTCACGTCAGATTCGGCGGATGGAGATTCGATCGCGGTGAACGGTGTGTGTCTCACCGCCCTCGATGTTTCGAACGATTCTTTTGCGGCGGATCTCTCGCAGGAAACGCTTGATCGTTCGACACTCGGAAGCCTCGCGACCGGATCGCGCGTAAACCTCGAACGCGCCGTCACGCCCGCGACGCGTCTCGGCGGCCACATAGTTCAGGGTCATGTCGACGCGCGAGGAGAGTTCTTGACCGCCGAAGAGCACGGCGATTTTTGGACGGTACGGATCGGATATCCGAAAGAGATCGCGCAGTATCTGGTATACAAAGGATCGATCTCCGTCGAAGGCATAAGCCTGACGATCGCGAATCTTGCAAATGACTTTTTCGAAATCGCGGTGATTCCGAAGACCTGGGAAGTGACGAATCTCTCGACCCTGAATCCAGGGGACGCCGTCAATCTCGAAGCCGATGTCATCGCAAAATACGTGGAACGGATGATCGCTGGCTGAGCGGAGAAGCAAAAATGAGATTTGCACGCTATGTCTTCGCCGCCTCGGGAACAATCGGAATTCTCGTTCTGATTTTCCTTGTACTTTCAACTGGAAAAGACCGGGATCGATAATCCACCGGCGATAACTCATCCGGGATATTATTACGGCTTCGTCGGCGTGGCCCTTGCGTTTCAGATCGTATTTCTTACCGTCTCTCTCGACCCGGTTAGATATCGCACGCTGATATTGGCTTCCGTCTTCGAGAAATTCGCCTTCGTGATCCCCACCTTCTATCTATATTCACAGGTCCGGGCCGCAGGCCCCATCATTGCCGAGGCGGCCCTTGACCTGATCTGGGGAATTCTTTTCGTTGTCAGCTATTTCAAAGTAAGCGGTCACAACCCGGACATCGAACTCGCAAGTGATTTGGAGAATTAGACCGACGGATTCGCGGTATAACGATAAAAAAGGCGGCTCGCGTTGGAGCCGCCTTTTTCGTTTTGACTGCCTTGAGTCTACTTGCTTCCGCTCGCCAGTTTTCCGATGAGCGTGAACAGGGGCAGGTACATAGAGATGACGATCGATCCGATCGTGATACCGAGAAACGCGATTAGCGCGGGCTCGATCATTGCGAGCAGATCGGCGATCGCCGTGTCGACTTCTTCTTCGTAGAAATCCGCGATCTTTCCGAGCATCGCATCGAGAGCACCTGTCTGCTCACCGACGCCGATCATCTGGCCGACCATGTGCGGGAAGACATTTGTCGCTTTTAACGGATCGACGAAATTCTCACCGCGCTCCACACCCGCACGGACTTTGAGGATCGCATCTTCGATTATGACGTTGCCCGCGGTCTTCGCCGTGATATCCAGAGATTGGAGAATGGGAACGCCCGATGAGAGCAGCGTGGAAAGAATTCGCGAGAATCTTGCGACAGCGATCTTTCGCAGTATGGAACCAAAGACGGGAAGCTTCAGCAGTAAACGATCGATCTGCCAGCGGCCATTTTTGGTCTTGTAATAGAACTTAGTCGCGACTGCTAAACTTATCAGACTAAGCAGCAACCCGAGACCGCCCCAGCCGGCAAGAAAGCGGCTGATGCCCATTACTATTCGTGTCGGAAGCGGCAGCAGCTCGCCGGGGCCGAGCAAGCCGATAAAAATCTGCTCGAACTGCGGGATGACGACGATCATGATCACCGCGACCGCGGCGATCGCAATGAAAACGACGGCAGCCGGATAGATGGACGCTGAAACGATGCTTCGCTTCAGTTTGACGACCTTTTCGATGAGTGTTGCCAGACGCTGCAGGATTAGATCCAGCACACCGCCCGTCTCTCCCGCTTCGACCATGTGGGTGTAAAGCGAATCAAAAACTTTCGGATGCTTTTCGAGAGCCGCAAAAAGCGTGGCACCTTCTTCCACATTTTGGCGAACCTGGCGCAATACATCTTTAAAGAATGCGTTATTCTGCTGTTCCGCAAGAATGTCGATGCACTGGACCAGCGGCAGACCCGCATCGATCATCACTGAAAACTGACGCGTGAATATAGCGAGCTCTTTCGCTCCGACCTTTTTTCGGCGGCCGAGCTTTGGTATCGAAACGACGCGTCCTTTTTCCGACGCTTGCGTCATCACGATCTGTTCACGGCGAAGTAAGTTGCGCAGCTCTTCCGGGCTGGCAGCATCACGCTCCCCGTTGACCATTTCATTGAGACGATTTCTTCCCTTAAAGGCGTATGTAGGCATCTGTTTTCTCTAGCTCCTCTCGAAATT
>JBDTMK010000043.1:0-13757 GCA_039934315.1 Pyrinomonadaceae bacterium
TCTTCGCACGCGAATACCGCAGATGGAAGCGCTGATCTAACCGTCCGATCATACTGATCTGTTCCAATCCGTGTCATCTGAGGCTAGATCTTCGTTGACCCTCTCGCGAACCGTTTGCGAATCAAGTAAAAAGAAGACCCCTTCAACTTCTCTACCGCGCCGTCGCAAAGCCGTTGCAGCCTGTCCGACCGAAAGAGTGTTAGGAGCATAGCGTATAATCCCATTGCTTCCGTTCTAATTGCTTTCCATGAAACAGTGCCCGGAATGTAACCGAGTTTATGACGACGAGACTCTCAAGTTTTGTCTGGACGACGGTGCCGCCTTGGTTTACGGGCCGGCTGAGCCGAAGACGGCGATACTCAAGTCGGACGATAACCGGAGCGAGAAGCAGACGCGGTTGTTTGATTTGACGGCAACGGGTGAAGCTTCACAACACGAAACAGAATCTCTACCTCGCGGAGCGGATCCCTTGGCCCGCAACATTCCACCGCCGGAAAGTAGCACGAAAAGAAATGGGTTGATCGCGGGAGTCGTCGGTCTAGTTCTGTTGATCACGCTCGGTCTCGGCAGCTACTGGCTCTATGGCGAGCGGCCCCGAAAGCAGATCGATTCGATCGCAGTGATGCCTTTTATTAACGAGAGCGGAAACGCTGATGTGGAATATCTTTCCGACGGCATGACCGAGTCACTTATAAACAGCCTTTCGAAAATCCCCAATCTGACGGTCAAAGCGCGTTCGACGGTTTTCCGTTATAAGAATCAGTCGGTTGATCCAAACAAGGTTGGACAAGAACTCGGAGTTCCGGCAATTCTGAACGGCCGGGTCGTGCAGCGAGGCCTCGACCTGACCGTATATTTGTCGCTTGTCGAGACAGCGACCGGCAACGTGATCTGGGGCGAAACGTACGAGCGAAAGCTTGCGGATCTTGTGACGGTCCAGAAGGAAATTACCCGCGAGGTATCACAAAAACTGCACGTGCAATTGTCCGGCGCCGAAGTCCAGAGTGTCACGAAATCCGCTACCGAAAATGCCGAGGCTTATCAACTCTATCTAAAGGGACGTTATCATTTAGTCAAATCGACTCCGCCGGAGATCGACCTCGCTATCAAATATTTTCAGCAGGCGATCGACATCGATCCTTCGTACACGATGGCTTACGTCGGCCTCGCCGACGCGTATCGTGCTCCGGGTGCGGAGAAGTTTCCGGCCGAGGCGTTAGCAAAATCGAAAGCTGCGGCGCTGAAGGCGATCGAACTTGACGACACTCTCGCTGACGCACACGCGGTCCTCGGATTCATTATATTTTGGTACGAATGGAACTGGGCCGAATCGGAAAAGGAATGCAAGCGGGCGATCGAGCTCGCCCCGAATAATTCTGACGCTCACCTGTTCTATGCGCACCTGCTCTCGAACCTGAACCGCCACGACGAAGCTCTAAACGAGGCCAGGATCGCCCGTGAGCTTGATCCGCTGAACGTGAGAACCAATGCACTTGAAGGACAATTCTTACTTCACGCGGGACGGATCGATGAGAGTCTCGCGCGACTCAACGCGACAAAGGAGCTTGATGGCGAGAACTGGATGGCGCATCTGTTCTCCACCAGCGCTTATATTGAAAAAGGAATGTACGCGGAGGCGATCGCCGAGGGCAGAAGGACGAATCAGATACAGCCGCATTCGCGATCGTTTTCGTACCTGGGTTACGCTCTCGCGAAATCAGGAAATCGAGAAGCCGCCCGGACCGAGCTCGCCAAAATGTTGGAGCTCTCGAAAGACCGTTGGATCTCTCCCTACAGCGTTGCACTTGTCTATTTGGGATTAGATGATCGGGAACAAACCCTCACCTGGCTTGAGCGTGGATTGAAAGAACGTGATCCGAGGATGGTTTTTCTACAGGTGGAACCGAAGTGGAAGCCTCTCCGGGGCGAGCCGCGTTTCCAGAACCTTCTGCGCGCCGTTGGTTTTCCCGGATGAGGTTTTGCTGTTGAGCGAGCAGACCCTACTCATTTTCCAGCCCTTGCTAGTTGCTACTCGATGAGCACTAAAATATTTCCCCTCCCTTTTATAGTCGTCGAGATCACCCGCGACAAATTGTATATACAGATAATATCGCTCGACGGGAACTGTCGAGTCCGGAGTCCTGACGCATCGTGACTGATCGCTCGAGAGTAAAAAAACGGGAAGGACGCGTGTCCTTCCCGTACCGGATATTCTCCGAAGCATGAACTTCAATTAGAAGCTGAATTTCGCTCCGAGCCTGAGGGCCGAAGGATATTGGAAAATCTGTCCGCTTCCGAAAAACGGATTAGGAACATTAGGTGTTCCCGCTACGCCGAGTGTGATCAGCTTGGTTTGATCGAGGAAGAGCGCACGCTGCGTGTTGGTAACGTTGAACCAGTCCGCCGTAAGGCGAAGCTGCATGTTTTCCGAAAACTTGATCGGGTAGTATGCACCCAGGTCAAGGTTCCAGGTCGTCGGCGTGCGGCTGCTGCCGGTCGCGCTTGAGAGACCGCCGTTGCCGTTTATCGATGCCAAGTCAGGAATGATCGCGGTTCCTCGCGGAACCTCGAACCCTTCATTGTTTCCGTAGACAGGATGCGGCACCAAAGAGTTGAACGGAATACCCGACTGAACGTAGAAATTACCCGAGAGGATAAGTCTCCACGGAGTCTGATACGTGCCATTGAACTTGAACTGGTGCGGGCGATCGTTCGGAAGGCGTCCGTACGTGTTGCCCAACAGGCTGGTCAGATCGAACAACGAAGTGATGTTCGGATCCGCCTGGCCGTTGTCGTTACGGAAGAGGCCTTCGTAATTACCGATCAGGCTCGAATAAACATACGAAGCCTGGAACGAGTAGTTGTTCGCGAATCTGCGGCTGACAGTAAACTCCAAACCGCGATAAAAACGTCGAGCACGTCCAAAGCACTGCGCCGCGCGATCATCATCCGGATCAGCCGGATCATTGACCGAACCAGCACAAGCGTTGAACTCTGTATTGCCCGTCAATCCACCAGGTCCGGGAGGAAGCGGCTCACCCGGATTGAACAGGAAGTACGAGTCGCCATCGTCGAACGAGCCGTCTTCGATGACCGTACCCTGTGCACGGTAGATCCCGCGGAACCCAATAGTCAGATTCGCTTTGAGCTGATGCTCAAACCCGGCCGTCCACTCGTTAACGGTCTGTGGCTTCAGACCAGAGTCGATCGGTGTCGGATCGGCACCCAGGTTGCGGGTGTTGAAGTTCGTCGCGACTGTCGAAATCAACGGAGCACTGTAACGATTCACGTTGAAGTTCTTGTCGATCTGGCTTCCGCCGCCGCCGGCTCGGACATTAAGATCCAGAGGGATCGGGGTCTCGACGAACCGCGCATAGTTGGCGAAGATCTTCGATTTTCCCTTGCCCCACGGATCCCATGAGAACCCTAGACGCGGCTGCAGATTGTCGAACCAATTGTTGAGGGCGAGGTAAGTATTGCCGTTCGCATCGCCGGCTTGCTGGTAGTCCCAGCGGACGCCGATGTTGAACTGCAAGTTCCTTGCTACACGCCAGTCGTCCTGAACGTAGAAGCTCTCGACATCAGTCTTTGTCTGCGCGTTCAGACTGAAATCACGAACGCGTGTCGTGAGTCGGACAAGCACGGGATTATTGTTCAATTCCGCCGCCGTCACCGCTCCGACTGTAACCGAGGTCGCTCCGCCAGGAAGCGGTTGGCCTGCGGCCTGAACGGCCAAAAGGTTCTGAGCTGCGAACGATTGAACGCCGGTCGTGATAGCCGTATTGGTCGGACAGACAACCGCGGTACCGCGCACCGTGCAGACCTCAAAGTTGTTCGTTACGCGGAACCCGCTAACCGTTCGGTTGTCGATATCCGTGCCGTTGTTATTGCCCACGCCGAGCGGATTAGCAAACACGTTGCTGGGCCCCGTCGACGTCTGCGAGATATCATACTGGTTGCGATAAAACTCGAAACCGTATTTCAGTGTGTGATCACTGAAAATATTCTGTAGGCGAGCGGCTGCTTCCCAGCGGTCGCGCGACTGATCCTGATAAAGGCCGAACCCGGCACTCTGCACAAAGTTCCGCTGCAGTGTACCGCCGGGAACATAGGCGTAATCGACGAAGCCGGTTCGTGTAATTCCCGCCACGCCGCTCTGCACGATAGGTGCGACGGTGTTATCCGGGCGAAGGATCGCGAACGCGTCGGTGACGAGCGGGATGTCCAGCGAAGTCGCCGGGATCACGTTGTTCCGCTGCTTGTGCAAACCGAACGAGAACTCACCGATCCAATTCTGCGCGATATTCGAATTCATGCGAGCCGCATAATTCTGACCGCCGGTCTCGCGGACTCCCTGGAACGCTCCCTCGTCGACGCCGAAGCCGTTGACAACCTGAAGATTCTGTCCGTAGAGGTGGCCCTCTTCTTTCGTGAAATCACCGAACGTCGTCAACGTTAGGGTGTTGTTATTGTTGACGACCCACGACAGCTTACCCGAGTAGAACGGTGTCTTGATCTTGCCCTCGACTTCCTGTCGGAAAGTCTGGGTCAGGTAGCTGTTGGTGCGAAATTGCGGGTTGAACGCCGCGAAGAAAGTCAGACGGTTCTTGATGATCGGACCGCCAACGTCGAACCCGGCATCGAGCTCGGAATAGCCATTCGGTGCGAGGCCGGTGAACGGAATATTCTTCGTCTCTCTTACGAAGCTCGTCGGTAATCCGTAAGCGAACACGTCGCCGTGAAACTCGTTGGAGCCCGATTTCGTGATGACGTTGAACACGCCGCCGGTCGAAAGACCTTGATCAGCACCAAATGCACCGGTCTTGATCTCAACTTCCTGTACGAACTCGAACGGAAGGTTAGCACCGCCGCCGCCGAAGGCGGGGTCGGTAGTGTTGATGCCGTCGAGAATGTAGCTGTTCTCGGGGCCGGACGATCCGGCGACCGAAGGATCTCTTTCACGACCCGAGGCGTCGCGAAGACCGGACCGGGTCACGGTCGGTGCGATCGTATACAGTCCCTGAACCGTTCTCGAAGTAGGAATGTTGGAGAAAAACTCCGTCGAGACATTAGTGCCGGTAGTATTTGTTGCCTGATCGACGTCAGGGGTAGCGACCACGTCGACGGTAGCGCTGCTTCCCGTAACACCGAGTGTGATATTCGCCGTTGTACCTCGGGAGAGATTGACCTCAACATTTTCCTGCCGGTAAACATTGAAGCCGGAAACGGCGCCGGTCTCGAGCGTGTAGCGCCCCGGAGGAACCGATGCAAATCTATATGTGCCATCGGCATCCGAAGTCGTGGTTTGCGCTCTAACCAGGTTCGGGCCGGTCAACGTGAGCGTCACGTTGGGAACGACCGCCCCGTTGGGGTCGGTGACGGTTCCTTCGACGGTACCCGTCGTACTGGTCTGTGCGAACGAGGCGGGCGGCGCAAAAACAAACGCCATCAGTGCCGCAAGCACAGTCATGAACATTAATTTAGCCTTCATAAAAAACTCCTTTGTAGCTAAAGTCAGAAGAAAGTCGGTTGACCTTCACTGCTCGAAGAACGCAACGTTCATTCCTATATCCTCCGGCGTACGATGCCGTGAACGACATCCAAAATAATGCACGCGCACATAACTGCCGAGGCGATTTTGTCGGAATGACCAAGTTGGAATTTTAGTCACCTCGTACGCGCTATTGGATTTTGTCTATTTGATTGGACTCGTCAAAAATTGCGGACTCCGTCCTCAAAATCGAAACTTATAGAAATATCCAGATTTTCGGAAAAGTGATTTTGGATGGCTGGATGATTAGAACTGAGCTCGAAGAAAAAGCACACAAGGTATCGGAAACAAAAAAAGCGCCTCGTGAATTTTTTGATCACGAGACGCAGGCGAGTATAAAAGAGAACCCTTGTCTATGAATGCGCGGGAGCAAGCTAATTGGTAACTCCCCTCCCGAGGCGAGAGAGCTTCAGAGCTGATCTACAGCCGTAACAGCCGTCTCAACAGTAATACCCAGGCGCTTCATTTTTGCATTCAGCGTCGTCGGCTTGATGCTCAATAGCTTCGCAGCGTCGCGCTGATTTCCTTTGCTCTTTACCAGAGCATCGCGAATCAGTGCAGCCTCGAATGCATCAAGCTCACCGTCCAATTTGATGGGATCGCCCTTCTTTCTAGGTCGAGGTCCGACCACTTTTCGCAGCGAATCGACTTCGCGTAAAAATATTAAAATTAAAGAGCGAAGCGCGTCGATCCTGCTTGCGGCCTGTGAAAGATCCGTAATGTCCGTTTCTATTAATGCATATTCGGCGCGCGGCCGTGGCTCGGTCCGGTCCCCGTTTTTATTTCGGGACCTGTCAGCAACAAACCTTCTATTTACTTCGGTAGATAAATTCATAGTGACACACTGATTACGTTGTATTGAATAGTATTAAGGTTGTATGGACTACGTAACGAACTGCGGGATTTGGGAAGATTTGCCCAGCTAGCGTGACTGCAGATATCGATGATAAATAAAATGTAGCCCATATCCGGTACTGCTGGAATGATGCCATCCCCCTTGATGCAAGATCGGCTCTTGGATAATTAACACCGCACGCCGATCCTTTATGACAAAAATGTACGCGATGCGTTCCGGTTTACAGGTAAGAAAAGTGACACTGAGTCATTACTCGGTGGCGAACTGCGGTTACGAGTGGTGAGCTGTGACTTTTCGAGTCGAACTTTAAACAGCGAACGGCGAGCTTTGCAATTGGAAAAACACGACCTGGTAGCGAAGATCAATTGTGGATCTGGCGAGAGAGAATCGGGCTTCCTATCTTTTCTGTGCGTGCGGGTACTTGAGAACCGGTGACCGTGAAGATTTAATATCCATTCAACGCTTGAAAGAACTAGAGAGCTTCGCAACAAAAAGATCCCGTCTAAGAATATTCTTCGACGGGATCAGCTTTGTCGCGGTGAGGTGTTAACTGTGAGGTGAAATTCCCTTTCGGGAAGGAAGCGGGGAGATGCCTGGGCTAGGCGGGAACCTGTTCGGTTGGTATGGCGATCATTTCGCGTACACGACGTTTCAATGCTTTCTCGAATTGTCGTGCTTCGTTTACGCCGGTGAATGAAAGCTGCGCGAGATTTGATTCGATCCGTTTTCGGTAATCGGACACCAGCGAGTCGGATACGCCGAGCATCTCGGCGACCTGCAGCTGCGTGCCGCTGTCTGAGATCAGATAACAGTGCCAGAGCACACTGATCATCCGATCATATTGCTTCTCTTTTCCGCGGACAGATTTGCTGAGAGCATTCAAAAAGCCCTCTACGAAACTAGCCGCTTCGTGTTCCGCTTCGTTGCGAAGAAAATCTTCTTCAGGAGTTTCGCGAATGTCCGCTATTTCGAAATGTGCTTTGTCATCATCATCGCTGTCCCCCGAGCCACCGACCGGGACAAGATGAATATCCATGATCGGCAAACGTGACATTACGAATGACCGAAGCGAACGAACGTCGACCGGCGAGTCGATGGCTTTGAAAACGCGAACGATCAACTTTTCCAGTTCGACGTTGCTTATAACGATCTGTGCGTCCCCGGTGCATCCGACCATTCGCGTGTCTCGTTTGTGGAATGACACGGCCTTTACACGCTCGTCCATTTCCTGAACGTCGCGTCGAGATTTTTCTATCCTCCAATCGGAAAGCCCGTAAAGACGATCGGCCAAACGGCGATGCGCTTCCGGATTTCCAACATTGTCGAACCGCTTGAAAGTTTCGCTCGTCTGAACGAGGGTGGAGATGCGGCGGGCGAGGCGGTATGACTCGGGGTAACGTTTACGGAGTTCCGCCGTAAGCATGTTAGTCAATTCGATCTGGCTGATCTCGGCTTCGACCTCGGCGTCGGACATCCCCGTGTCGAGATAGTGCTGGAATCTTTCCTTGCTCAGAAGCGCGACGAACAGTTCCTGCGTGAGGTCCGTATAAGCGTTGTATCTTCCTTCTTCAACAAGGAAGCCAGCACGTTTGGAAGCCCGAACAAGCGGATGCGAAGAAACTATACGATGCAGCTCGATCCAAATCTGATTTACATCAGACGCGTTAAGGCTATCGTTCCATTTGCCTACCCTAACCTGCTTATTCTGGATTGATCGCGGGAGTTTGTCCGGCGATTTGGATGCATTCATAAAGACTAATTGCGATCTGGTGGGCAATATTTGGGGGAAGGCTCACGCAAACGATGGCTCATCGCCGTTCGTTAGAACTTCGCAAACTGGATTTTTAGAAGAAGCTTTGAAAAATCGACTGCCGAGCAGCGGGGTCAATTCTGGCTGGTGGGTTGCGGGATTCTGTCTTCCTCACTACCGACATTTAGATACTAGCAACTATTCCACATTTGGGCAACAGTTTTTTGTGCAGTTCAACATTGTTAGCGGCGGGTCTTTTTAGAAGTGTTATCCGAGTCGTGTAAGCGGTGAGTTAAGACAATTTAAGCGGTAAGTTTTGGAACCAAACAACCATTGCGGGTTTAATGGGTTGTAGCACAAAATTCAACCGGATCGTAGACTCGCCTCTCATGCGTTTCGCGCGATCTTCCTCCGGATTCTATTTCACGATGGAACGTTTTTATAAAACTAAAGATTGTCCTGCGTCGCAAAAACTCGCGGCGTTGGTAGATCCCATAAATGACGGAGACCTTAACGAGCACTTGTCCGAATGCGAATTCTGCGCCGCGGAGTTGGCTTTTTATAGACAGTATCCGCCGCAGGAAGAACAAGTTGAACCCGTAAACATTCCTCAGCCGTTGCTCGAGCTTGCCGATGCTCTGCTGCACAAGCGACGCGATCTTTCAGAGTTATATAAATTGGCGGGAAGGGGCGATTAGCTGCCGCATATCTCGTCGATCGCTTCTTCGTATTTTTCGTCAATGACCCCGCGTTTGATCTTCAACGTCGGGGTCATTTCACCTTTGTCGATCGAGAATTCTCTGGGCAAAAGATAGACTCGCTTGACGCGTTCGTAATCGTTCAGCTCGCGGGTGAGCGCTATTGCGTCCTGCTGCACCCGCTTCACGACCCGGGGATCCTCACAAAGTTCTTCACGGCTGCCTTCGGCAGCGATCTTTTCTTCCTTCAGTACTTCCTTGAGCGCTTCCCAATCCGGAACGATCAACGCCCCGACTTGTTTGCGGCCGCTGCCTACGACGACCGGTTGCGAGATCAGTGGACTCTGCTTCAGAAGGCTCTCGACCTGAAGAGGCGCGACGTATTTTCCGTTCGACAATTTGAAGAGGTCCTTTAACCGGTCCGTTACATAAAAATGTCCGTCCTTGTCCTCGTATCCGACATCGCCCGTGTGATAGAAACCATCCGTGTCGATCGCCCGAGCGGTTTCCTCTGCGTTGTCGTAATAACCCGACATCACATTCCGCCCGCGGACAAGGATTTCGCCGTCCGATTCAGCGATCTTCATCTCGATGCCTTCGAACGGTTTCCCGATCGAGCCGACCTTATTGTCTTCGGGCCGGTTGGCGCTGACGACACATGCTTCCGTCATTCCGTACCCTTGCAGAATCGGAATTCCTGCCGCCCAGTACGCGTACGACAATTTTTTTGAGAGTGGCGCTCCGCCGGAAACAAAGAAACGCAAACTCCCGCCTACAGCAGCTCGCCATTTTGAGAACACGAGTCTGCTCGCGAGCGCGTGTTTCGCAGCGAGAATCGGCGAGATCGACGAGTGCATGTCCTGAGCATGCCAATAGTTCTGACCCACCTCGAGCGCCCAAGCGAAGAGACTCGTTTTCCATCCGCCGGCGGCTTTCCCCTTCTTCACGATCTTGTGATAGACCTGCTCGAAAAGGCGCGGCACGGCCGTCATGATCGTGGGTCTTACTTCCTGAAGATGTGACGCAAGTTGGTCGAACGACGCGCAGTAGTTTATCGAAACGCCGTTTGCGCACAGCACGTAAAAAACCGTCCGCTCGAAGATGTGCGACAGCGGCAGTACGGCAAGGCTGCAGTCCGTATGTCGGATCGGGAGGGCGTTTGATATGGCGACAACATTCGAAACGAAATTATCGTGTGTCAGCATCACGCCTTTCGGCTCACCCGTCGTTCCGGACGTGTAGATGATCGTGGCAAGATCGTCACCGTCTATGCGAGCGAGCTCGTCTTCGAAAATCGACGCCTCCGATTCAGTAAGAGCCTCGCCCTGTTTTTCCAGCGAATCCAGGCTCATCGCCCGCCACTCGCTTTCTGGTAGCGCGTCCTTATCAAAGAAGATCAGCTTCTCTAAACACTCGACGCTGCGGATCGCTTCTTCGGCATGTTTGAAAAGTTTCTTCCCGGAAATACACAGCATCTTCGCACCCGAGTTCTCGAGAATGAATCGGACCTGCTCGACCGCCTGCGTTGTGTATATCGGAACGTTGACTGCCCGCAGCGACAGGATAGCGAGATCGACGAGCGACCATTCGGGCCGGTTCTCGGAAATGATCGCGACACGATCACCGGCTTGAATACCAAGCTGAGATAGACCGAGGGCGATTCGTTTTATTCGTTCGATCGCGTCCAACCCGGACAGCTTGTGCCAGGTGTCGCCGAGTTTGTACGCAAGAGCGTCCGGCTTATTGTTTCGGCGAAAAGACTCGATGCAAAAGTGCGGGATCGTCTGTGGAATGTTTTCAAAGCCGGTCAGATTTTCAGCGTTCATCGTTGAATGGCGAGGACTCTCAGGTCGTTTATTGATTGGAAAGTATTCTTACAAATGGTTTAACTTAAGTCCAACAGTTCGCCTGCGGCAAAGGGCAGAGCTTTGAGTCGACGACGTAGTTGCCTTAAACGGCGGGCGAGCCCGGCTTCATTCCAAAAACGAAGACTCCATCGTTGGCCTTAGCCAGTTCAGCTCCGGCCGGCAATTGCAAGGCGTAGGGAACGCCGACACACGAAAAAGCGTACTCGGAATATTCCTGATACGCTTTTAAGGTCAGTGATCTTGCGTCCTATAAAGAAAGGATCGCCGGCTCGGCAACCTCCGTTCGATAAAGTGCTCGGCCGTACAGCCAGTAACGCACCTCGCGTCCAAACGCGTCGAACAACTCTTTCTGATCGGGCGTCTCGAGAACGTTCTTCTCGATTAAGTACCGGGCGAACGCCGGCCCGGACGGAAGTACAAAAAATGGAAAAGGATTTTCCGCAATTTTCGCGGGAAGAGCTGCACCGCCGTACGCCTCCGCTACCTGCGCCTTAAACAACTGCACGTTATCGAATCCGCACTGCTCAACAAAGTGTTCCTCGGCCATCTTTCCAAGCGTCGCCCACGTCCACTCTTCTTTCGGCAATGCAACGAATCGCGTCGCGAGCTCATGCCCCGCCGGAACTTTGGAGAACCAATCAAAATTGCGTTGGAGAATCGCAGTCTGATCGCAGTATCTCGCGTTCTCTTCCGGAGACAGATATCTGATCTCGCAAGCAGGATCCGGAGGCAAGCCGCCGATTCCTACAAAGTCTTTCGAGAAAACTTTTGCGGAGCCGTTGGCGGTCTCTAGATCGACCTTCATTCCGAGCAGCGAGCTTTCCTTTCCGTTCTTTAAGGCTCGTGCCACCGGTTCGATCGAAGCGCGGCCGCCCTGGACATGCTGAAGCGTGCTCCGATCAAAAAAGCTCTCGTCGAGATCGTCGTTGGTGCCGCGCCAGAATCCGAACTTGCTCGCGATCGTGCCCATGTTCGTCCCGCCATACGGCTGAAGGATCGACGTCCACGCCATCGACGGTTTAAGTTTGACATTGAATTTCAGCGTCTCGATATCTGTCTGGATATCCGAGAACGGAACCGCAAGGATTTGTTCTGTGCGCAGCGTGAGGCCGCGATCCTGGATCCTTCTTATGCCTTCTTCGATCAACTCGTCCGACATCCCGCGGAACAGAACAAATTCACGCAGGAAGTCGTTACCCGATTCGATCGCAAGAGTGATGCCGGTGCAGCCGCCCGCTTTGAAAAAATCAAGACGCCGCTCGTCGCGAGTCATCTCGAGCCTGATCTGACAATGCCAGGGTATGCCCACTTTCGTCGGCCACTTCTCGGCAAACTCGGCGAGCCAGGTCAGATTAAAACCAAAGATGTCGTCCTGGAAATAGATCAGCTCGCAAGGAAAATTCTCGCGGATCCAGATTCCCTCTTCGACGACTTCGTCGACTGGGCGAAGCGTGAGCTCGAATCCGCCGTACATGTTGTTGTAGTGCGGTGCGTAACAGTAGCTGCATTTGAACGGGCAGCCGACCGAGCACATGATGCTCTTGATCGAGCTCTTCCCGAGCTCCGGGTAAATGTTGTATAAGAGCTCGCGATCCGGAACGGGGAATCCTTCGGCCATCCGCTCCTCGTCGAAATGAATCCCGGGTGCAAGCTTGCCTTCCAGCAGCTCGCGAAACAGGCGAAAGCCCTCGCCCTTGACGACGTAATCGGCATGCGGCAAACATGCATCGGCGTTGAACGTCGCGTGCGGCCCGCCGATTGCGACCGGAAAGCCCAACGCGCGAACTTCGTCGCAAGCCTTAAAAGTCTGCACGTGCCAACCGGTCCAGATAGAGAATCCAACCAGATCAGGCTTAAAACTCTTTGCGAGATCGAAGAGCGGCGTGAAGTCCGATTCCTTGATGAGTATTACTTGAGCGTCCCAACCGGCGCGCTTTGCGACGCCGAGCAGGTACAGCACTCCGAGCGGTTCGATCACGTGATAACGCATCACGAGAATCACACGTTTAGCCAATCCGATTTCCCCCTAAGTTCAAACTTGTCATTTTATGAATACTAGCAGTGGCTGGTTTCGATTACCAAGTTTACAATCAAAGCCGCGGTTTTACCATCAAATCCGATCAGACCCAGTAATTCCGATCGAGCGATCGATAATTTATCGCTTCGCTGATGTGACCCGGATGGATCGTTTCGATGCCGGCAAGGTCGGCGATCGTGCGCGAGACTTTAAGAATTCGGTCGTGGGCTCGCGCCGAAAGCCCTTGCTTTGTCATCGCCCTTTCAAGCAGTGCCTCGCAGTCCGAGTCAAGAAAGCAATGTTCTCTGATTTGCCGCGGTGACATCGCCGAATTCGAGAAGACGCCATCGCCGTTGAATCTTGCAAGCTGGATCTCCCGAGCCTTGATCACGCGCCCACGTACAAGCTCTGATGCCTCGGCCGGCTCGACATTCTTCCCACGCAGTTCCTGGAACTTCACAGCCGGAACATCTACATGAATATCGATGCGATCCATCAGCGGGCCGGACACTCTGCTGACATATCGCTGGATTTGGAACTCGTTACACGTACATCGCCGTAAGTTCGAACCGAAATACCCGCACGGACATGGATTCATCGACGCGACGAGTGTGAAGTTCGCAGGGAATGTAAGCGAAGTTGCCGCCCTTGAGATCGTCACCTCTTTGTCCTCCATCGGCTGTCGGAGAACTTCGAGAACGCTGCGGTCGAATTCGGGCAGCTCGTCGAGAAACAAAACTCCGAGATGAGCAAGGGAAACTTCGCCGGGTCGCGGTATCGAGCCGCCGCCGATCAAGCCCGCTTGCGACACCGTGTGATGAGGCGATTTGAACGGACGGTCGGTGATCAACCCCGATCGACCCGTGAGTCCTGCAACCGAATGGATCTTTGTGATCTCGAGCGCCTCTTCAAACTCAAGCGGCGGCAGAATCGTCGGCAGACGTTTCGCCAGCATTGTCTTTCCCGAACCCGGCGGGCCGACAAAAAGAATATTGTGCCCACCCGCGCTCGCGACCT
>JBDTMK010000044.1:0-13618 GCA_039934315.1 Pyrinomonadaceae bacterium
GCAACGCCGACTCCGGCGCCGACGCTGCCACCCGGAATGGTCGGGTCAAATACGAGCGACCCGCGCGCGAACCTCTCACCGGGACTTTTCGATGCCGGTGAGAAGGCCTTGGGCATCAAGCACCTAATGCTGCTCAAGAAGCCGGATTCCTTTCAGCTCGGCACCGATAACCCGGACGATCCTAAAGTTCAGAAAATGCTGGCGGGCTTCGGCATCGCCGACACATCGAAAATACCGAAGA
This sequence comes from Pyrinomonadaceae bacterium, assembly GCA_039934315.1. Lineage (GTDB taxonomy): Bacteria > Acidobacteriota > Blastocatellia > Pyrinomonadales > Pyrinomonadaceae > OLB17. The sequence goes on from JBDTMK010000044.1 coordinate 242, forward strand.
ATGTTCAAGTAGGTATAGCTCAGGGCGCGTTTACGAATTCGGATCTCGCGTTCCAGGGCAACCACGTATTCGTCGGAAACTATTACGGCATCAATATCTATGATGTTGCCGATCCCGCTAAGGCCCGACTGGTGACTTCGATGGTCTGTCCGGGCGGACAGGGTGACCCTTCTGTTTATAAGAACCTGATGTTTATGTCGGTCGAAGCGGCGAACGGCCGGCTTGATTGCGGCACACAAGGTTTCGCGCCCAATCCGCCTCGGCCCGCCGGACAAACGGGACCGAACGTGCCGGCGGCGAACAAAGATCGTTTCCGCGGTGTAAGAATTTTCGACATTTCCGACATCACAAATCCTAAGCAGGTCGCAGCTATTCAGACCTGCCGCGGCTCGCACACGCACACTTTGGTCGTTGATCCGAATGACAAAGACAACGTTTACATCTATGTCTCAGGAACGTCTTTCGTGCGGCAAGACGAAGAGCTGGCCGGATGCTCAGGCGGAACACCGGACAAGGATCCTAATACCGCTCTGTTTCGGATTGACGTTATTAAGGTACCTCTTGCAGCACCTCAGAATGCGAAGGTGGTATCTAGCCCGCGTGTTTTTATGGATCCTCGCACCGGCGCAATCAACGCTCTGCAATCCGCACCGTCGCATGGCGCGGGTAAAGCGTTGGACACCAACCAGTGTCACGACATCACGGTATATTCGGCTATCGGCCTTGCGGCCGGCGCGTGTTCCGGAAATGGACTGCTGCTGGATATCAAAGATCCGGTAAATCCAAAACGTCTGGATGCGGTTAATGACCCGAACTACGCTTACTGGCACTCGGCGTCGTTCTCGAACGATGGTAAGAAGGTCGTGTTCACTGACGAGTGGGGTGGCGGTGGCGGGCCACGCTGCCGGGCGATTGACCCGAACGTTTGGGGCGCTGATTCGATCTTCCACTTGGAAAACAACAAGCTGAAGTTTGCCAACTACTACAAGATGCCGGCTGCACAGACCGAGACCGAGAATTGCGTCGCCCATAACGGCTCGCTTGTTCCCGTTCCGGGTCGTGACATTATGGTGCAAGCCTGGTACCAGGGCGGAATTTCGGTCATGGATTTCACCGATCCGGAACATCCCGCCGAGATCGCTTATTACGACCGCGGCCCGGTCGATTCAAAGGTCCTTGTTTCGGGCGGCTCGTGGTCGGCTTACTGGTACAACGGCCGCATCTACTCCTCCGAGATGGCACGCGGCCTCGACATCCTTGAGCTGGCGCCGACCGAGAACCTTACTCAGAACGAGATTGACGCTGCGAAGTCAGTTTTAGTGACCGAGCTAAATGTTCAGAATCAGCAGAAAATCGTTTGGCCGCCAAAGTTGGTAGTAGCGAAGGCTTACATCGATCAACTTGAGCGCTCCGGCGGATTGCCTTCGGAGGAGATCGCAAGCCTTCGAGACGCGATCAGAAAAGCCGAAAGCTCGCGCAAAGATCTGAAAAAGCTTAAAGGCTTCGGTTCTTCACTCGCGAAAACTGCGGGCCAGGCGCGCAATCCTGCCGATTCAGCTCGAGTAGCAGCATTGGCTGAGATCCTGAGACAGCCCGAAGCGTGAGCAATTTCGCAAAGCCTCAGCGATGCGGACGATGAGCTTTGGCGTCCGCATTAATTTGTGGAGAGAACGAAATGCGACGGCTGGATTCTGGCTGGAGTTCATATGGTGTGCCTATTGTGAAACCCACGTCCAGAACCGATAATCCAACCGCTGCCGTATTATGAAGAACACAAAAAAAGAGTTGCTATCAAAACGACGCGAAGAATTTCTTAGCATATTAAAGAATCGTTTTGAGAAAAATACGGAACGTCACAAAGGTATCGAGTGGGCGAAGGTTGAGGCGAAGCTCGAATCGAATACTGAAAAGCTTTGGTCGCTGAATGAAATGGAAACGTCGGGCGGCGAACCTGACGTTGTTGGGTTTGATAAAAAGTCGGGCGAATTTATTTTTTACGATTGCGCGGCGGAAAGTCCGAAAGGCCGCCGGAGTGTTTGCTACGACGGCGAGGCTCTTGCGTCGCGGAAAGAAAACAAACCGAAAAACAGCGCGATGGATATGGCGGCCACGATGGGTGTTGAGATTTTAAGTGAAGAACAATATCGCGAGCTGCAGAAGCTCGGGCAGTTCGATTTGAAAACGTCGAGCTGGGTGCAGACGCCAACCGCTATCAGAAAACTCGGCGGTGCCCTGTTCTGCGATCGCCGCTTTGACCAGGTCTTCACCTATCACAACGGCGCCGAATCATATTATGCCGGCCGGGCGTTCCGCGGCTTGTTGCGAGTGTAATCGAGAGAGCGGGGTAGTTCGAATTTGAGACCTGTAATGCCAAATTCCGCAGCGGCTCGCGGGTCCCGTGCAGCGGCTCGCATTCAACTTATCAGAAGTTCATTCGCTTCATCAGATCAATGAAGCGGGGTGACGATCGTAGATTATTCCATTTCGGATCAATCTTGAGAAAAGCCATCTTCGGGTCGTGTTCCGCGAATCCTTTCTCAAGCCAGTCTAGCGCCTTCTCCGTGTCGCCGAGACCGTTGTATGCGAGCGCAAGATGGGTCGCCGGCATGCCGCGCGTTTTCAACATCTCCAGCATTTCGCCAAGCACCTTTTCCGCTTCTTCGCGATTCCCCATCTTTGCCAAGGCGTAACTTTCGATCCCTATCGAATAAGTGGATGCCGCTGAAAGCATCCGGGCTTTTCGCGCTTCGGCTACGGCTTCGGGATATTTCTCTTTCGCGATGTATACCACTGACGCAAACATGTGAGGCATCCAGAAATTTGGCGCCAGCTCGAATGTTTTTTGAAGCCGGTCCAACGCTTCGTCCAGCTTGCCGGCTTGAAAAAGGAATTGTCCTTCGAGTGCACCGGCAAACGGGAACAGCGGATCCAGTTCGCGGGCGAGCCTCACTTCATTGAGAGCTTCCTGATGCCGTCCTGTATTAGACAGCATGTGGGCGTAGAAAAGATGAGCGTTAACATCGTTGGGATTCAGTTGGATCCCCCGCCGGAGTTGGTTCTCAGCGCCGGCCCAATCCCACTCGCCCCAAAAGATCGTCATCCCCAGCGCCGTATGGCCGTCTGAGAGCGAATCGTCTATCTCGATCGCTCTGGTCGCCGCAGCCTTCGACTTTGCAAAAGAATCTACGGGCGATATCTCGCTGCCGATCGCGAGCGACCTGTAACCGTCGGCGATCCCGGCATACGCAAGAGCGTAATTCGGATCGAGATCTATCGCTTGTTGGAGATAGCCGATTCCCTGCCGGGTTTCTTCTGGCAGTAGCTTGAAAACGTGGAAGCGGCCGCGGAGATACAGCTGATAGGCTTCTACATTTTCCGTGTATCGCTTGCTCAACAGCACGGCGTCGGAGGGGGTCAGCTTTACTTTTAGATTCTGCGCCACCGCCTGAGCTATTTCGTTTTGAGTCGCTATGACATCGGTCAGCGTGCGGACATATTGGTTCCCCCAAATAGCAGAATCGTCTCCAGCATTGAACAGACTGACATTGATCACCAATTTGTCCCCGACCTGTTTTATGTCGCCGGTGAGGAGTGTGTCAACGTTCAAACTCGAGGCGATCGCACGTGTGTCGGACTGGTCCTTCTTGAATCGGAACGAGGAATTGCGCGACATCACTTTTAATCCGGAGAGCTGTGAAAGATTGTTGATGATACTCTCGCTCACGCCATCGGCGAGATACTCCGCGCTCGGGTCTTGACTTGAGTTCGTAAACGGGAGGACAGCCAGCGATCTTCGTTCATTCGATACGGAGGTTTGTCGACCGGCGTAAAAATAATATGCGAGGCTGACAGCCGTGACGGCGAGCAGGGCAAATGCGATCCATCGCGCCCGACTCTTCGTGCCCGCCGGAACTGCCCCGACGTTTGTGTCCTGATCAAGATTCGCGTTAGTCCGTTGCGGGAGCAGAACGGTGGAATTATTCGCGGCGGCGGCGTGCGAGTTTCCGAGCTTTGCATCGAACGTAATATTTTCCTTCAACGCCTTGAGATCAGCGAGCAGATCTCTTGAGGTCTGATAGCGTTCGTCTTTTTCTTTTCGGAGCATCTTGGAAACGATCCGCTGCAGTTCGTTTGAAACGGTAGACTTGGTAAGCGTGAGCGCCGCGGGCTCGGCGTTTATCACATTAGCGAAAGTCTCCGACATCGACTTGCCTTGAAACGGTGCGACACCGGTCAGCAATTCATAAACGACAACCCCCAGGCTGAAGATGTCGGTCCGCTCGTCAACCGTTTCGGCTTTCGCCTGCTCCGGCGACATGTAACTGACGGTGCCCATTATCACGCCCTGCGCCGTGTGGTTCTGGATAGCGGTCTCGTTTGCCTCGTCTGAAAAAAGCTTTTGCGGCTTCAATAGTTTTGCCAGGCCGAAGTCCAGCACTTTTACATAACCATCGGGGCGGACGACGATGTTTTCCGGTTTGATGTCGCGATGGACAATTCCGGCCCCATGCGCCGCGGCCAGCGCACCGGCAATCTGGATCGCAATGTCGAGCACGAGCCCAACAGTCATTTCAGACCCTCCGATAAGATCGCGAAGGGTTCGGCCCTCGACAAATTCGCTAACGATAAAGTTCGCGTCCTCGCCGATGCTTATCTCATGAATGACCAGTATGTTGGGATGGTTCAAAGACGACGCCGCCTTGGCCTCACGTATGAACCGCTGCAGATGCGAGTCGTTTTTTCCGAACCGCTCGTTGAGGATCTTAATCGCAACACGCCGGTCGAGTTTTTCATCCTCAGCAAGATAAACCTCGCCCATCCCGCCGATGCCGATCTGCCTAATTATCTCGTAGTGAGCGAAACGATCACCGGCCTTGAGCATTCCCTTAGGTTCGAGGATCGCACTCGCCATCTGATTCGACGCTGGCTGTTCGAGAAATCCCTCCGCGTTTTCTGCCGAGGACAAAAGTTTATCGACTTCAACGCGCAGATTGCCGTCCGAGTCGCATTCGCGGTCCAGAATTTCGTCGCGTGCGCCCGGTTCCAATTCCACGACGGCGTCGAACAATTCTTTTACTTTCTTCCAGCGCTCTGCGTTCATCCGTTCAGTTCCTGAAACAACCAGGCTTTCGCCGTTCTCCATTCATTTTTTACGGTTGCCGGCGAAAAGCCAAGAGCCTCCGCGGTTTCTGCAACGCTCATCCCGCTAAAGAACCGAAGCTCCACGATTCGCGCTTGTCTTTCGTCGAGCTGGGCGAGTCGCGTCAGAGCTTCGTCAAGCGCGATGAGATTGACACTTCCCTCCTCCGATGTCGCAAATTCAGCCGCCTCGAGCGGCAGGTTCTCTGCGTCGCCACCTCTTTTATTTCGATGGCGCGCCTTTGCGTGATCAACCAAAATGCGTCGCATCGCCTGCGCTGCGATCCCGAAGAAGTGCGCCCGGTTCTGCCAATTCACCTCTCGCTGATCGATCAACTTGAGATAGGCCTCATTGATAAGGGCCGTCGCCTGGAGCGTGTGCCCGACTCGCTCGCGCCGCAGATAGTTCGACGCCTGCCGGTGCAGCTCGGCGTAAACGATAGGCATCAGGCCATCAAGAGCGTTCTCCTTGCCTGAACTCCACTCATGCAGCCACCGGGTTATTTCGGGCCGCGGATCGAGCGATTGCTCCATATATCGAAGTGTGTGTGCCCCAATGAATCTGAAGGTCCAAGGTAATTATTTCATTAAAACCAATAAATTGCGAAAAACTTTTAGCCCTGTCTGGTGGTTCCATCGCGTTAGTAATTGAAGGCCAGGGATGCCCGAGAGACTAAACAACTAGAGGAAAACAAATGACAAACAAAATCATATTCGCAACAATCGCGTTTCTATTAATCGCTGCCGGACAGAATTCGCTCCAAGCCCAGAATAAAGGTGAGGTCGGAGAATCGTTTCAATCCGCAAACCGAATAGTCGGCGCGTGGGAAACGACGGTCACACCAGTAAACTGTGCAACAGGCGAACAAGTCGCACCGCCGTTCTACGGCGTGAGTACGTACAACGAGGGCGGAACAATGGCGGAGTTCGGCCCCAATCCCACAACACCGTACCGAACACCGGGTCACGGCATTTGGGCGAGCAACGGTGGCGGCAGCAGTTACTCGATGAAGTTCTCGTTCCTTCCGCTGACTGCGACCGGGGCTCCGATCGGACGTATGAGGATAACGCAGGATATTGAATTAAGCAGATTCAGCGACGTATTGACTTCGACCGGCGGTTTCGTGCTGACGAACTTTGCCGGAGTCGTCCTCGCAACAGGCTGCTCAACGGCCACTGCCGTTCGACTGACTTTTTAGACCTGTTGGAATCCGCCAATCTGAGCAGCCACGCCGTCATTACAAAGATGCGTGGCTGCTCACCGCACTTCCAAAGACAACGCCCCAGCCGACGACGAGATCAGCAATTTGCTCACCCGCCAAAACGAGCGTGTAGCGATCGAACCACTCGAACAGATCTCACCGCTTCGTAATCCGGAGATTGAATAAAGGTGCCGTCGATCGAGAGGCAATTTCCAACGAGCATACCGCCTCCAATCATCTATCACTTAACAAAAGCGCTCTGTGTCGGGAAATCGCCTGTCTTGCCATCCGCGTCATACTCAGCGGGTAAGATCGTATTCGTCGAGAGTCCCCACTGAGTTGAGCGACGAAGTTTATCGAGACTCGCGGGCCACGACCGAAGACCGCTCGACGGCGCTTAAACCGCAAGATCCGTTTTCCCGTGTCTTCAAAATCGCCGGTCACGGGCATGTCACCGCTCGCGTCGAATTGATCGATCGAAGTGCGACGGCGAAATTTTCGTTGACTTTTTTTGAATTAGAACTATTCTAAGCGTACCTAAGGTAAGACGTAATGAAAGGAATCGAAGGCTCTGGATTAACAAAGCAGCGCCAAGCCGTTCTTCAAGTGATCCGGGAATCGGAAGAGCACTTGACGGCTAACGAGGTGTTTGAGAATGCTCGCTACCTTTTGCCGGGCATCTCGTTCGCTACCGTTTACAATTCGCTGCGGTTCTTAAAGCTCGATGGGATGATCGGCGAGATCCGATTCGGCACAGACGCCACACGCTTCGACCGCAGAGTCGGTCGACACGACCATGCTCTCTGCAGCAAATGCGGAAAATTGGTGGATATAGAGCTGGTTATTCCCGACGGGCTAATTGAAGCGGCCGCAATTCATTCGAAATTCAAACCCGAATCGATCGAGCTTATCCTGCGCGGGCTGTGTCCCGCGTGCACTAAATAATCTGAGGATGTTCAAAACAAATCTAAAGGAAAGGTAAATCACGATGGGGAATAACACTGATCAGAATGGTTCGGGTAAATGCCCGTTCACGGGTGGAGCCATCAAGTTCACTACAGCCAGCACCAGGTCAAACCGTGACTGGTGGCCCAAGTCGTTGAACTTGCACATCCTTCGACAACACTCTTCGCTGTCCGATCCGATGGGTGAGGGGTTCAACTATGCGAAAGAGTTTGCATCACTCGACCTTTCCGCCTTGAAGAAGGATCTTGCGGCGCTGATGACCGATTCACAGGACTGGTGGCCGGCGGATTTTGGACATTACGGACCGTTGTTTATTCGCATGGCGTGGCATAGCGCCGGGACCTATCGCGTTGCGGACGGTCGTGGAGGCGGCGGTCGCGGGCAACAGCGCTTTGCTCCACTAAACAGTTGGCCGGACAACGTTAGCCTCGACAAAGCTCGGCGGCTAATGTGGCCGATCAAGCAGAAGTATGGCCGAAAGATCTCCTGGGCAGATCTGATGATCCTCACCGGTAACGTTGCGCTCGAAACGATGGGCTTTAAAACGTTCGGCTTCGGGGGCGGGCGCGAGGACGTATGGGAACCGGATCAGGATGTTTACTGGGGTGCGGAAACGACGTGGCTGGGCGGCGACGTCCGGTACGCCCATGGCTCTGATGGCGTCGCCAAAGAGGGCGGCGTGCTCGTGTCGGACGATGATGAGGACGGAGACTTTAAGAGCAAGCGGCGCGAGCCTCTTGAGAATCCGTTGGGCGCGGTGCAGATGGGTTTGATCTACGTTAACCCCGAAGGGCCGGATGGTAATCCCGATCCGATCGCTGCCGCCGACGACATCAGGGAGACGTTTGGCCGGATGGCCATGAATGATGAAGAAACCGTCGCGCTGATCGCCGGTGGCCACAGCTTCGGCAAGACACACGGTGCGGCGGATTCGTCGCATGTGGGTGATGAGCCGGAAGCGTCCGGGATTGCGTCGCAGGGTTTCGGTTGGGCTAATAGCTTCGGTACCGGTAAGGGCGGCGATACGATCACGAGTGGCCTGGACGTAACATGGACCAGCACGCCGACCAAGTGGAGCAACAACTTCTTCGAGAACCTGTTCGGTTTCGAATGGGAACTTTCAAAGAGTCCGGCCGGTGCCCAGCAATGGGTTGCAAAGGGAGCCGACGCAAGCATTCCGGATGCTCACGATCCCACCAAAAAGCATGTGCCGACCATGTTGACGACGGATCTCTCCCTGCGGTTAGATCCGGCTTACGAGAAGATCTCGCGAAATTTTCTGGAGAATCCCGATGCGTTCGCTGACGCATTTGCTCGTGCGTGGTTCAAGCTGACGCATCGCGATATGGGTCCACGTGGACGATATCTCGGACCCGAGGTTCCCCAGGAAGAATTGATCTGGCAGGATCCGATTCCCGATGTCGATCACGACTTGATCAACGACAAAGATATCGCTTCGTTGAAAGCGAAGGTGATCGATTCGGGACTCTCTGTTTCTGAGCTCGTATCGACTGCGTGGGCATCGGCCTCGACGTTCCGTGGCGGCGACAAACGCGGCGGCGCAAATGGCGCTCGAATTCGCCTCGAGCCGCAGAAGAGTTGGGAGGTCAACAATCCGTTCCTACTGGCGACGGTTCTGACAACCCTCGAAGGAGTACGAAAGGATTTTGGAAAGCCGGTTTCGCTCGCCGATATGATCGTTCTCGGCGGTTGTGCGGCGGTTGAAAAAGCTGCTAAGGATGCGGGTTATGACGTGACGGTGCCGTTTACGCCGGGTCGCGCCGATGCATTGCAAGAGCAAACCGAGGTCGACTCATTTAGGTACCTCGAACCGCAAGCCGACGGCTTCCGCAATTATAAGAAGAGTCATCACACAACGTCCGCCGAGCTTCTGCTGGTTGACAAGGCACAGCTGTTGACGCTGACCGCACCCGAGATGACCGCTCTCGTCGGCGGTATGCGTGTGTTGAATACTAACTTCGACGGTTCCAAACACGGCGTCTTCACCGACAAGCCGGGCACGCTCACGAATGACTTTTTCACAAACCTTCTTGACTTCGGCACGGCATGGACGGCGACGGATGATTCCGAACAGGTTTTCGAGGGCCGCGATCGCGTGACAGGCGAAAGCAAGTGGACCGCTACTCGCGTTGATCTCATCTTCGGTTCGAATTCAGAGCTCCGAGCGCTGGCTGAAGTTTACGGCTGCGACGACGGCCAGGAAAGGTTAGTAAGCGACTTTATCGACGCATGGACGAAAGTCATGAACCTCGACCGATTCGATACGGTCTGATCTCCGCAGCGGCGGTACAGGCCAGTTGCGAGTCGGTGCCGAGGATTAGTTTGTCCAATAAATAATTGGTGAACAGGGGCCGCTTCGCTGGCAGCGGCCGTCAGTTCTCTTTCGATTTCCGGCAGGGTTGGCGGCATTATGAAAACTCAAATTCTTCTGATTTCGATTGCAGTATTCGTCATCGGACTCGTCGATGTCGCGGCGCAGGAAGGACCGTCAAGTGCCGTTGCAGGCGGCGGTGTATTCGTAAACGGTTGGACTGGTAAGATCGATGCGAAAGAGCAGATGGCTGGTCTTACTCTTAACAGCGCCAAGCTGGTAAAAGAAGGCGATGGTATGCATATCACCACGGGTCCGGCGGTGACATACTGGAGCCCTTCAAATACGGCGAAAGGAGACTATACCGTGAGCGCGACGTTCGTCGAATCGAAGTACATGAGCATCAACGATCATCCGCATCCGTACGGGATCATGATCGCCGGGAACGATCTCGGAGCCGACAACGCGAGTTACCTCTATTGCTCCGCGTACGGCAACGGCACATTCATCGTCCGAGGTATGGGACCAAAGCCATTTCAGGTGAACGGCCGTCCCGCAGCGGATCCCGCCGTGAACAAAGCCGCCGGTGTCGGCCAACCGGTCACGCAGATTATCGCGATGACGGTCAAGGGCGACAAGGTGTCGTGCTCGATCAACAATAAAGTCGTTGGGACCTATGACAGACCTGCACTTGTAACCGATGGCAAGCTCAAATCGACCGACGGCGTCTACGGAATACGCTTCGCGCATAACACGGATGCAATCGTGACCAATTTTAAGAAAACGAAAGCACGTTGATTTTGTACGTGGCCGATCCATTTTCCACGCCAGCCGGATCCGCACGCTAAGGTAAAGCTCTGCTCCATCTATTCTCTGAAGATTCTTGGGGCGGAATAAATCTCCAGCCAAACAGTCGCCAGAAGTGACAGCATGGTAAATACGAGAACTACGATGACTGCACTCAAATCCGTATTGCCTCGGATTATCTGAGCCGACAGCCTCCGATGATAGACCGTAAACTTGTACATCGATGATTCGTACATCTGTGGATGAGCGAGTTAGCGCGACGCGCGGTCGGATGTAATGACTGATGATATACATGAAATATATCTAATTCGCTTTTCGATATTGAATTTTGATGAAGGGAGAATACAGACATGAATAAACCAGTACGAATACTGGGTATTGCCGGCAGTCTTAGAAAAGGATCGTACAATCACGGAGCCTTACGAGCGGCCGCAGAGCTTGTGCCCGACGGCGCGACGATCGAGATCTTTGAGCTCGACGGCATTCCCGGTTTCAATCAGGACGACGATCAGAATCCGCCCGAAAAGGTCGCAGAGCTGAAACGAAAAATACGCGAGGCTGATGCAATTCTGTTTGTGACGCCTGAGTACAACTACTCAGTGCCCGGCGTTTTGAAAAACGCGATCGACTGGGCATCGCGTCCAAACGGTGACAGCGCGTGGAGTGGAAAGCCTGCCGCGATCATGGGCGCCTCTGTCGGTGGGATCGCGACCGCGCGGGCTCAGTATCACCTTCGTCAGATAATGGTGTCTCTTAACATGTTCCCTATCAACAAACCGGAAGTGATGATCGGCAACGCGGGGGATAAGTTCGACGAACAAGGAAATTTGACGGATAAAACAACGAGAGGCTTTATCCGCCAACTCCTCGAGAATCTGGTCGAGTGGACAAGGCGGATCGGCGAACCGCAGAAGATGGAGAAGGCGCAGTAAGCTCGGAGCTCGAACTAGCCGGCGGTCTTATCGACCAAGACCTTTCCAGTGTATCCCTTTCCGATCGGTGGGATTTGTATACGGTTTCAAGCCGTTGAACCTTCGGGAGGCCATCGATGATGCCTTTTATTTTACGACGCGCTGACGCGCTCGGCGAGTTCGGCCCAGCGGGTGAGGTCGGATTCGAGTTGGGTGTTTAGAGTTTGCTGTTCGAGAAATAATTCGTGGACGCGGCCCGCGTCGGCGGCTGCGGCCGTAAGTTCTTTTTCGATTTGGGGGAGACGTTTTTCGGTTTCGGCGATGCGGAGTTCGAGCGATTCGAATTCGCGCTGCTCTTTGAAAGTTAGTTTCTTTGAACGTGGCTTTTCAGTCGGCGAGCTGTTGCCGTTAACGTTCGGGGTGACCCGGTCGCCCCCGCTCCCGGTTCCGACAAGAACGCCCTCGCTATCGCCCCGCGGACTGACTCCGGCTCGAGTCTCCTGTCTCCCGTCTTCCGTCTCTTGTCTCCCGTCTTCTTCCCGCTCGTGAGCTTCGAGATATGCGCTGTAATCTCCTGCATATTCGCGTACATTACCGCCCGGTTCGAAGCGGAAAACATTCTCGATCGTACGATCCAGAAAATAACGGTCGTGGCTGACGACTATTAGAGCACCGGCGAAGTCGTCGAGATATTCTTCGAGCGCGATGAGCGTTGGGATGTCGAGATCGTTCGTCGGCTCGTCGAGGAGCAGGACGTTCGGCGAGCCCATCAGGATCCGCAATAGATAAAGTCGCCGGCGCTCTCCGCCGGAGAGATTTCCGATCACTGCGTACTGAGCGGCCGGCGTGAAGAGAAATCTCTCGAGCATCTTGCCGGCCGTGATCTGCACGCCTTCGTTCGTCGTGACGTACTCGGCGACGTCGCGGATGTAGTCGATGACGCGCTGTTCGTCGTTGAGGGCGCGGCTTTCCTGATCGTAGTAGCCGATGTGCACCGTCTGACCGACGGCAATGTCGCCGCTATCGGGTGCGACGCGGGCGGTGATCATATCGAGCAGTGTCGTCTTGCCGCTACCGTTCGCGCCAATGATGCCGATGCGGTCGTCCCGTTTGAGGAGATAGCTAAAATCGTCGATAAGATTGATCTCGCCATAGGATTTTGAAACGGCGTTGATCTCGATAACCTTGGACCCGAGCCGCTTCGATCCGATCGCGATGTCGACCTCGGCCTTTGCCGCTTCCTTCGGCGTGGCCATCAGAGCGTGGGCAGCTTCGATTCGATGTTTGGACTTCCGAGTTCGCGCTTTCGCACCTCGACGCAGCCAGGCAAGCTCCTTTTTTATAAGTTGTTCGCGTTTGTGGCCCTCAACTTCGCGAAGCGTTTCCTGCTCGGCCTTTTTCTCGAGGTAGTACGCGTAGTTCCCGCTGAAATTTTGCACCGCTCCCCGATCGATCTCGAAGATGCGGTCGGTGACACGATCGAGAAAGTAGCGGTCGTGCGTGACGAGCAGAAGCACGCCGGTGTAGCGGGCGAGATAATTTTCGAGCCACTCGATCGTGTCGGCATCGAGATGATTGGTCGGCTCGTCGAGGATCAGGATATCGGGTTTGAAGATGAGCTCGTGCGCGAGGGCGACACGCTTGCGCTGGCCGCCGGAGAGCGTGCCCATCTTTGCGGACGTGTCCGTGATGTCGAGTCTCGTCAGAACGGCGCGCGCATTCGTCTCGATCTCCCAACCGCCGCCCTCTTCGAGCTCGTGCTGGAGGTCCGACATTCGCTGGAGCGTTGCGTCGTCGTGTTTGCCGGCGGCGACTTCGTGGCACACATCCTCGTAATCGCGGATGGTCTGCATCACGCCTTTGCTCGACGCAAAGATCGTTTCCAGAACCGTGAGGTCTTCGTTGTACGGCGGATTCTGCGAAAGATAAGCGAGCGAGTTCCCTTTCGCCCGTGTGACGCGGCCCGTGTCGGGCTGCTCGAGACCGGCGATGATTCGCAGCAGCGTCGTCTTGCCTGAGC
>JBDTMK010000045.1:0-13469 GCA_039934315.1 Pyrinomonadaceae bacterium
ATGTGATGTACAGAAAACTGTAACCAACGCATTTTTCCCGCTTGATTTCGAGCCGATTCTGTATTCCATTCCGGTGGTTCCGGTGGTTCCGGTGGTTCGCGTGGTTCGCGTGGTTCGCGTGGTTCGCGGTTTAATTTTTGTGGTTCGAGGATCATCAAATCCGAAGGAGAACCACGAATCGCACGTACCACAGCAAATATCTCCATCGCGCATAAGGTCACTTCTTGCCGAGTTCAACCGCACGTTTGTATGCGCTGTAAACGGCTTTTGAAAGCACGGTGCGCAATGTACCTTTCTCCATCTGGTAAATCGCCTCGGCCGATGTGCCGCCGGGTGACGTGACCATGTTGCGGAGCTCGGCTGGATGCTTGTTCGACTCCATCGCAAACTTGACCGAGCCGAGCATCGTCTCCTGGACGAGTTCTTTCGCGACGTCGCGCGAAAACCCGAGATGAACGCCGGCGTCGGTGAGCGCCTCCATCACCATGAAGATGTAAGTCGGTCCGGTCGCGCTAAGGGACGTTGCCATGTCGATCATACTTTCGGTCTCGACATAGAGTTGTTTTCCGAGACCGCTTAGAAGACTACGGACCTGCGACCGCTCGTTCTCGCTTACGTTTTGAGCGCACGTCCACGCCGTTATTCCCGCCCCGATCTGGCACGGCGTGTTCGGCATTGCACGAACGACGTGATCGGTGCCGAGTTCTTTCGAGATCGTTTCAACCGTTGCACCGCCGACGATGGATATGACCAGACCATCGGGAGCGACAGCGTCTTTGAGATCGGTCAATACTCGAGCAATCCTTTGGGGCTTGATGCTTAGAATTACGGCGGAGCTCTCGACATCCCGGACGACGGCGGCTGCATCGGCATTTGATTCGAACATGCGGATCCCGTAAGTCTTCTCGAGCTCGACGCGACGGGCTTGTCGCGGATGGCTGCCAAAGATCTTGTCCGGTGGTATCAATTCTTTGCGAATAAGACCGGCGATCATCGCCTCGGCCATCACCCCGCAGCCGATAAAACTCAAATGAACATTTGTTAGAGTGTCAGTCATAATTGATTTGATTGTGAATTTGTCGAGCTGTCGTGCAAAATACCTGCTTACGATAAAGATTTAATCACTATGACCATCGACGAACAACTTACATCCCTGAAGAAAGGAACCGTTGATCTGATCCGGGAAGAAGATCTAAAAGCGAAGCTGGAGCGATCGGCAAAAACCGGAAAGCCGCTTCGTGTAAAACTCGGCCTCGATCCGACGGCGCCGGACATTCACATCGGTCACACCGTTGTCATAAGAAAGCTGCGTGCATTTCAGGATCTCGGGCACACCGTCATCTTTTTGATCGGCGATTTCACGGGCATGATCGGCGACCCGTCGGGAAAGAACGTGACGCGTCCGCCGCTATCGCGTGAAGAGATCAACGCTAACGCCGAAACTTACAAAGCGCAGATGTTCCGGCTTCTGGATCCTGGCAAGACCGAGATCCGTTTTAACGGCGAATGGATGGATAAATTTACCGCCGCGGATTTTGTGAAACTTGCGGCGAAGACTACCGTCAAACAAATTCTCGAGCGAGATGATTTTACAAAGCGGATGACGGATGAAAAGCCGATCTCGCTGCATGAGCTTTTATATCCGCTCGTACAGGGCTACGACTCGGTGGCGCTCGAGGCGGATGTCGAGCTCGGCGGTACCGATCAGAAATTCAATCTGTTGATGGGACGAAATCTGCAGCGCGAATTCAACCAGGAGCCGCAGGTGATCATGACAACGCCGCTGCTCGAAGGGCTCGACGGAGTGAACAAGATGTCGAAGTCGCTCGGGAACTATATCGGCATCGAAGAGCAGCCCGACCAGATGTTCGGAAAGGTGATGTCGATATCCGACGAGCTGATGTGGCGTTATTACGAGCTGCTGACCGATACGAGTATAGACGAGATCAACGCGTTGAAATTTAAATGCGAATCCGGCGCTGAGCATCCGCGCGATCTGAAAGTCGCGCTCGCGAAGTCGATCATCGCCGATCTGCATTCAGAACAATCTGCTGAGAAAGCCGAAGAAGAATTCAACCGTCGATTTGTTAAGAAGGAAATGCCGGATGAGATCGAGGAGCTTCAGATCGCATGGGGAACCCGAAAACTCGTCGACCTCCTTACCGAGAGCGGAATGGCGTCGTCTAAAGGTGAGGCAAGACGTTTGATCGAGCAAGGCGGAGTTAGGGTCAATGGTGAAAAAGCAACAGCCGCGTCCGCGGAGATTAGCCTTGATGCCGCCGACAGCGTCTTACTACAGGTAGGAAAGTTGAAGTTTTTAAAAGTTATCGGCGTTTAGCTGTTCGCTCCCATCGGAGCGGAACGTTGGTAGAACGAATTGCAATAAATAAGTAGAGCTCCGGAGGAACGACACGAAGAATGTCGCCCCTCCGGAGCCTTATCATTTTCCACCACGGATCTACCTACACATCGCACCAATGGTGCTAATAATTGGGAGCGGGCCCGCCCTCAGTCATCCTCGATGATTATTTCCTGATACTGAGTTCGTCGCACCCGCGAGATCGGGATGAGCGCATCGGTCGGACTTGACGATCCCATTGGCCGCGAAAATTCGTCGGCATGATTTTTCAAGTACTCGAAAAATCGCTCGAACTCGCGCTGCATAGAATCCATCTTCTCCCGCATGTTGAGGATGATCTCGACACCGGCAAGATTTACGCCGAGGTCGCGCGTGAGCGAAAGAATTATTTCCAAACGCTCAAGATCCGAGTCTTCATACAAGCGTGTATTACCGATCGATCGTGATGGCTTAAGGAGACCCTCCCGTTCATACAACCGGAGAGTCTGCGGATGAATATCGTAAAGCTCCGCGACGGCGCTGATCGTATAAGTTTTGATCTTTCGTTTCATCGATCTGGGGAATAAGTTGTCGGTGGCCAGTTGTCAGTGGCCAGTTTTCAGTGAATCTCAACACTGAACACTGAACACTGAACACTGAACACTGAACACTGAACACTGAGCTAATCCAGTCCCATCACTTTCCTGGGATTCTCCGGGTTCGACTTTTCAAACTGCCGCAGAAGATTCTTTGTCTCTTCGGAGATCACTTTCGGCAGCGCGATCTTCACTTCAATAAATTCGTCGCCGCGCAAACTCGGATTTCGGAGGCTTGGAAATCCGCGCTCTCGCAGACGAAACTTTTGTCCGGATTCGGTGCCGGCCGGGATCTTCAGCTGAGCTTTGCCTTCCACGGTCGGCACTTCGATCTTTGCTCCGAGAGCCGCTTCGGGCACGCTTATCGGAACAGTAACGTACACGTTGTCACCACGCCGTTCGAGAAACTTATGCTTCCCGACATTGGTCAGAATAAACAGGTCACCGGGTTCTGCGCCCAGCCGCCCGCCATGACCTTTCTTTGCGATCCGCACGCGCGAGCCGGTATCCACTCCGGCCGGAATACGAATCTTTACCTGCTCGGCCTTCGGGGTCGTTCCCTTACCGTTGCAGAGCGAGCATGGCGTTCGCCGCCGGCCGGTGCCTTCGCAGTCCGGACATGGCTGCGTAAATTGCAGGCGTCCGCCTGTTCGCAGGACCTGGCCCGAACCCTTGCACGTCGTACATGTGACAACCGGGCCGCCCGTATCTCCCGCACCCTGGCAGCGAGAACATTGTTCGCTGCGATTTACCGTGATGTTTGTAGTCATCCCGGTAAACGCCTCTTCAAAACTCAGAGCGAGCGGCATCTCGATGTCGCGCCCTTTTTTCGGTAATGGGCGCGGCGGTTCCGGTTCGCGTCGTGTGCCCGCGGCTCCGGTACCGCCGAAAAGATCGGAAAATATATCCCGAAAGCTCGAACCGCTGCCGGTGGTTTGTCCGCCTGAAAAATCAAATCCCGAGAAATCGAAACCGGCGGCTCCGCTTCCGGCAGGGGCTCCTGCACCGAACGGCGAATCCGGATCGAGGTTGTCGTTGTAATATCCAAACCGGTCGAAAACTTTTCGCTTCTTATCATCCGACAGAACATCGTAAGCTTCCTGCACCTCTTTGAATTTCTCTTCTGAGGCCTTGTCGTTCGGATTAACATCCGGGTGATGTTTGCGCGCAAGACGGCGGTACGACTTCTTTATCTCGTCGGCCTTCGCGTCTTTTTTTACGCCCAGTATTTGGTAGTAATCTTTTTTGGCCATTCTTCGTCAGTAAGCAGAAAGCGGTGAGCCGTAAGCAGCTTTTACTCCTCGCGACGCACCGCACTCAAGACCTCAGCATTCACAGAGAAGCGGCAGCAGTGAACAGGTGGCCCACTGCTGCCGCCACTGCTTACTTCTTCTCGTCTTCAACGTCGACATATTCGGCGTCGATCACATTATCATCCGCAGCGGCCGTCGAACCGCCGTCGCCTTCCGCGCCGGCAGTAGCCGACGAAGCCTGCTCTCCGGCCGGAGCTTCTTCTCCGCCCGCCGCGCCGGCCTGGCTATACAAAACCTCGGCCAACTTATGTGATGCGGTCTGAAGCCGCTCGAATGCGTTGTTCATCGGATCAGCATCATTGCCAGCCAGTGCAGTCTTCGCTTCCGCGATCGCAGCTTCGAGCTCACCGCTCGCTTCGGCATCGAGTTTTTCCTTGTTCTCGGCGAACGTCTTCTCGACACTGTAGACCAAACCGTCCAAACGATTGCGAGCTTCGATCTCGCCCTTTTTCTTCTCGTCCTCACCGGCATGCGATTCCGCATCCTTCATCATCTTGTCGATCTCTTCCTTCGACAGGCCGGACGTAGCCGTGATCGTGATCTTCTGCTCGCGGCCGGTGCCGACGTCTTTGGCAGAAACATTCACGATGCCGTTCGCATCGATATCGAACGTGACTTCGACCTGCGGGACACCGCGCGGTGCAGGCGGAATCCCAACGAGATGGAACTTGCCGAGCGTCTTGTTGTCGGTAGCCATCGGGCGCTCGCCCTGCAGCACGTGAACCTCGACCGACGTCTGGTTGTCCGACGCGGTCGAGAAAACCTCGCTCTTGCGCGTCGGAATCGTCGTGTTGCGCGAGATCATCTGCGTCATCACGCCGCCGAGAGTCTCGATACCAAGCGTGAGCGGTGTGACGTCGAGAAGCAGAATGTCCGTCTTCTCGCCGCCAAGGACAGCGGCCTGAACGGCTGCACCAAGCGCGACGACCTCGTCCGGGTTCACCGACTTGTTCGGCTCTTTTCCGAAGAATCCCTTTACCATTTCCTGGACTTTCGGAATCCGCGTCGAACCGCCGACGAGAACAATCTCTTCAATGTCCTTCGGCTCGAGACCGGCATCCTTGATCGCCTGCTCTACCGGCGGCATCAACCTTGTCAGGAGAGACTCAACCAGTTGCTCGAACTTCGAACGCGTAAGCTTCATCACCAAATGCTTCGGTCCGGAAGCATCCGCCGTGATGAACGGCAAATTGATCTCGGTCTCCATCGTCGAAGACAACTCAACCTTTGCTTTTTCCGCCGATTCCTTTAGACGCTGGAGCGCCATCTTGTCATTGTGCAGATCGATTCCCTGATCTTTCTTGAACTCATCAATGATCCATCCAACCAGAGCTTCGTCGATATCGTCGCCGCCCAGGTGAGTGTCGCCGTTGGTCGACTTAACCTCGACCACACCTTCACCGACCTCTAGTATCGAGATATCGAACGTACCGCCACCAAAGTCGAATACCGCGATCGTCTCATCCTTTTTCTTGTCCAATCCATAGGCCAAAGCTGCCGCGGTGGGCTCGTTAACGATTCGCAGGACCTCAAGGCCCGCGACCTTACCGGCATCCTTCGTCGCCTGACGCTGGGCGTCATTGAAATATGCGGGGACCGTAATGACTGCTTTATCCACCTTCGAGCCGAGATAATCCTCTGCCGACTGCTTTAGCTTTTGCAGAACCATCGCCGAGATCTCGGGCGGGCTATATTGCTTACCCTCCGCGTCGATTCGGACATCACCGTTGGAAGCCTTTTCTACCTTGAAAGGGACCTGCTTGATCTCTTCCTTTACTTCCTCGAATTTACGGCCCATAAACCGTTTTATCGAGTAGAGCGTGTTTTCCGGATTGGTGACCGCCTGACGCTTTGCGACTTGACCGACCAGGCGATTGCCGTCCTTAGCGAAGGCGACAACCGAGGGTGTTGTTCGGCCGCCTTCGGAATTTGTGATCACTACCGGCTCACCGCCTTCCATCACGGCGACGACCGAGTTGGTCGTTCCGAGGTCAATTCCTATAATTTTGCTCATCTTTTTCTCCAGTTATGTAATATAGCCTGCTCTCTTCCCTATTAAATTATGACTTGAGCCTGCCGAAAGTATAATAGTTGAGTGTCTCATTGTCAACTCTAATCTGGCTGAGCTAAGTTAGGGGTCGGAGCCAGTATTTCTTGACCTTTTGCGCCGATTACTTAAGAATATTTAATCAGCACACCGAGATATCAATAGTGAAAGGTAAGCAGAAAGGCTCACAGACCCAAACTCCCCCGACCGATGCGTCCGCGGATGACGTCGGACCCGCCGGCGTGGTCGAGGCTGTCAGCCGCCTTCAAACCGTACCCTCGATTCTTAAAGCAGTCGCCGACCTCACACAGATGCGATTTGTCGTTATCGCAAAGGTAACGAATCACAAATGGATCGCATGCGCGGTGTTGGATGAGATGGATTTCGGGTTGCCGCCTGGCGGCGAGCTGGAGGTCGCGACGACGCTTTGCAGCGAGGTCCGCGATCACAGGAACGCGATCGTGATAGAAAACGCGAGTACCGACCCGGTCTACTGCGAGCATCCGACACCGAAAAAGTACGGGATCGAAAGTTACATCGCCGTCCCGATAACCCTCAAGAACGGAGAATTCTTCGGCACTCTTTGCGCCGTCGATTCGAGGCCGGCGGATCTGTCGGGTGCGACGATCCTGGATTCGATGCGGCTTTTCGCCGAACTGGTCGCCAATGAGCTAAGCACCGAAGCGGCCTATGACGCACTCATCGTGAGCGAAACGAAGCGTCGGGAATCAGAGAACCGTGTGCGGGCCGTGACTGATGCGATGCCCGGACTCATTTCTTATATCGACAGGGAGTATCGGTACCAGTTCGTCAATCTCGCTTATACCGAGTGGTTCGGACTACAGCCGGACGACATCATTAATAAATCGGTCTCGGATGTCTTCGGCAAAGCCATTTTTGAAAACGCGAAGCCGCATATCGATCTCGCGTTCGAGGGCAGGTCCGAAACCTTCGAATCGGAGATCACTTACCGCAAACAGGGAAGCCGAACGATTCGGGTGAGTTACACACCGGATGTTCTCGACGGTGATGTTCGTGGCATTTTCGTTCTCGTGGTGGATATTTCCGAAGAGAAGCTAGCGCTCGATGCGGTGAACCGCAGTGAGGAGCGCTACCGCGCATTCATCACGCAGAGCACAGAGGGCATTTGGCGCTTTGAGCTCGAGCGGCCGATTCCAACCCACCTGACCACCGAGGAACAAGTCCAGCTTTCTTACGCTTACGGCTATCTCGCGGAGTGCAATGATGCGATGGCGAAGCAGTACGGCTTTTCCTCCGCGGTTGAAATTGTCGGTGCACGGCTTTCTGATCTGCTCGTCGCCGACGATCCAAAAAATGTCGAGTTCCTGAAGGCGTTCATCGAGTCCGACTACAACCTTTCGGAAGCCGAGTCGCACGAGAAGGATGCCGACGGCAACGACCGATACTTTCTAAATAATTTCGTCGGGATAGTTGAGAAAGGATTCCTGCTGCGCGCCTGGGGAACACAGCGTGACATTACGGCAACGAAGCTTGCCGGAGACGCGACCTCTCGCCTCGCTGCGATCGTAGTCTCGTCGGAAGACGCCATCATCAGTAAGGATCTGATGGGTAACATCACCTCTTGGAATATCGGGGCGACCAAGATGTTCGGATACCGGGCTCAGGAGGTGATCGGGAAGCCGATCACGATGCTGCTGCCTCCTGACCGTGCGAAAGAATCCGGGGACATTCTGCGGCGAATCCGGCGCGAAGAGAGTGTCGAGCACTTCGAAACCATCCGCCGCCGCAAGGACGGTTCGGACATTATGGTGTCTCTGACTGTCTCGCCGATCCGAAACGCTGAAGGAAACGTAGTAGGCGCGTCGAAGATCGTTCGGGACATTACCGATCGAAAGCGTATCGAGGAAGCGATCGATCACAATCAGATGATGCTCACGCTCGCGATGCAAAGCAGCCGAATGGGCGTCTGGGAACTCGACCTTGCTACCAACACGGTCTCGTGGAGCGAGGAGCTGGAGGCGATCTTCGGTCTTGAAAAGGGAAGCTTCGGCGGAAGCGAAGAGCACTTCTACGCGTTGATGCATGAAGACGACCGGGATGCCGCGTGGGCCGAAGTAAGGAAGGCCGTCAGCGACCATTGCGATTACACGATCGAATTTCGCTTTCATCATGCTGATGGGAGTGTTCGCTGGATGGAAGGCCGCGGCGAGGCGGTTTATTCCCAGAAGGGTGAGGCTGTTCGGCTGTACGGCGTCGGGATCGATATCACGGACCGAAAGTTGGCCGAGAAAGCTTTGCGTGACAGCGAGCGGCGGTTCTCTCGATTCATGCAGCATCTTCCCGGACTTGCGTGGATCAAGGATCTCGAAGGCCGATACGTATACGCGAACGAGTCCGCGGAAAAATCGTTCGGAGTATCTGGCGGAAAGCTCTATGGAAAGACGGATGAGGAAATCTTTTCAGCGAAAACTGCGGAGCAATTTCGGCGGCACGATATGCGGGCGATGGAAAGCAGTACCGGCATCCAGATCGCAGAGTCACTGATCGAAAATGACGGTCTGCTACACCATTCGATCGTAAGCAAGTTTCCGATAATCGGTTCGGACGGAAAGCCAGCGCTGATCGGTGGTATGGCGATCGACGTCACCGACCAGAAGCAGGCCGAGTCAGCCCTGCGGCAGCGGATGGATTTCGACGAGGCCGTCATGCGGAACATGGGCGAGGGCCTCTACACGGTAGACGCGGGTGGACTTGTTACGTCGATGAATCCGGCCGCGGAAGACCTTTTCGGATGGACCTTCGAAGAGCTCTCTGGGCGCAGTGTGCATGAGCTAACGCATTACAAACACCGCGATGGCACACCGTTCCCGGCCGAGGAGTGCGCGGCACAAAAAGTTTTTCGCGACGGCGAGTCGCTGGTCGATCACGAAGATGTTTTTATTCGGCGCGACGGCAGCTTCTTTGATGTTTTGTATAGCTCGTCGCCACTTCGGGAGGACGAAAAGATCGCCGGATTGGTCGTCGTCTTCACAGATATCACCGAGCGCAAGAACGGCGAACAAAGATTGCTCCTGCAGGAAGAAATCAGTGAGCTCATCCGCACCGTCGCTACGGCCGATGAATTGATGTATGCGGTAGCCGCCGCAATAGGAAGTCATCTTCAGGTGGACCGAGCTCTGTTCAACGAGATCAGGCTCGACAAGGATCTCGAAATAGTGCATCGAGATTACTGTGCTGAAGGCGTTGCGTCGGTCTCCGGAACACATTCCGTTTCGGCATACAGCCCGGTGACGTCGAGCGAAATGCAGGCTGGCAAAACTGTTGTGAATCGCGCTTCTAGGACTGACGAGCGGAGGGCCGAGCACTACCAGAAATCGTATGAGGCGAACGGCGAGCGCTCCTACATTGCGATCCCTTTGCTGCGCAGTGGCGATTGGGTCGCGTCTCTTTGGATAAGCGACGATAAGCCGCGAAACTGGCTTAAGGAAGATGTCGGGATGCTCGAGACGATTTGCGAGCGCACATGGGCGGCGGTCGAAAAGATGCGCATCGACGCCGCGCTTCGCGAAAGCCAGGAGCGTTTTGCGAAGGCCTTCAACTCGGGCCCGCTCGTCTTCACTTTGTCCTCGCTGAAGGATGGCAGGCTGATCGAGGTCAACGATACGTTCGTTCAAGTCACGGGTTATTCGCGGCAGGAAGCTTTGGGTAAGACATCGGTCGATCTCGGGCTCTGGGAAAATACCGCTGATCGCGAGGCCGAAATGAACCTCGTGAGAACAGCCGGCCAGGTCCGCGATCTCGAATATACTTTTCACACACGTGATGGCGACGAAATAATCGGGCTGCTTTCGGCAGAGCGGATCGAGATCGGTGGAGAGCCTTTCGCACTCACCGTGATCCAGGATATTACCGATCGCAAACGCTCGCAGGAAGCCCTGCTGAAAGCCGAGCGTCAGGGGGCCGAGGAATATCAGGAGCTGCTCGGCCGCATCGTTCCGCTCGCGGCAACGCTCGGCCGCGCGAGGGATTTAACATCTATTTACCGCGCTGTCAGGGAATTTATCTGCGCTTCGATGACGTGCTCGGGATTTTTCGTTTCCTTTTTCGAAGTTGAGACCAGTCTTCGTCATGCCGCGTATGTTTGGGGCGAGGGTGAAGAAGTCGACATCGCCGAGCTTCCGCCAATGCCGCTGATGTCGGAGGGCGGTGGTGCGAATTCGCGAGCCGTTTTCGAGCGTCGCACGATCATCACTAACCAGTACTGGGACGACATGAAGAATCGTCCGCATCTTGTCATCCGGCAGAACGGTATCGATCCTATGTCGTCGCTGATCGTGCCAATGATGATCAAGGACGAGGTGCTCGGGACGCTTGAGGTTCAGGCGCACGACGACGAAGCCTTCAACCAGGAACACGCGGTGGCGCTCGAGATGGCGGCGAACCTTGCAGCAGTTGCGATCGAAAACGTTCGGTTGATAGATACCGAAGCCTCCGCACGCGAGGCCGCGGAATCTGCCAATCGCGCGAAGGACGAATTCTTGTCGGTACTTTCGCACGAACTGCGGACACCGTTGAACGCGATGCTCGGGTGGGTGCGGATGTTGAAGGCTGGCGTGCTCGACGAAGAGAATTCCGAACGAGCCCTTGAAGTCATAGAACGAAACACGCGACTTCAGGGAAGTTTGATCGAAGACCTGCTCGACGTGTCACGAATTATTTCAGGCAAGATGCGGATCGAGACCGAGCTTGTCGATCTTGCCTCCGTCGTGAAAACTGCATCCGAGACTATCCGGCCACTGGCGGACGCAAAGGAAGTGAGTTACCGGTTCACGTATCACGAAGAATCGATATTTCTGACGGCCGATTCGGTTCGCCTTCAGCAAGTAGTCTCGAACCTTCTTCAGAATGCGATCAAGTTTACGCCTGCCGGCGGCAGTATGGATATCGAACTTGATCGAAACGAAACGAACGCCGTGCTCGACATCACGGATACGGGCGTTGGGATCGGAGCCGAGCTCCTCCCGCATATCTTCGATCGATTTCGACAAGCAGACGCGTCCGCCCGCCGAAACTTTACGGGCTTGGGCCTCGGGCTGACCATCGTTCGAAATATTGTCGAGCTGCACGGCGGAACTATCGACGTCCGCAGCGACGGGAAAGACAAGGGCTCAACATTCACCCTCACGCTGCCGCTCGCGTCGGATTTCTACAACACGTTGAATTCAACGGACCAGCCGGAAATGCCTTCCACCGGATCTCTCGAGGGAAAGACCATCCTTCTGGTCGATGACGACACGGAGAATTTGCTGCCGCTAAAGATCTTCCTTGAAAGTGAAAAGGCCGACGTAACGCCGGCCGCCAACGCGACCGAAGCTTTACGCCACCTGGCGGAACGTGATTTTCACTTGATGATCACCGACATCGGAATGCCGGAGATCGACGGATACGAACTTGTCTCGCGGCTTCGATCCGACTCGGGAGCCAGAAATGCCGCTCTCAAAGCGATCGCGCTAACGGCTTATACATCCGTTGACGACCGCGAGCGAGCGCTCGATTCCGGATTCCAGGCGCATCTCGCGAAGCCAGTAAACTTCGAGGAACTGCTCACCACGATCGAACGGATCTCGCGCAATGTTGGATAGATCAAAGATATTCGTGTGAACTTATTGGGGAACGTCTTCGGTCTCGCGCATTAGCCGAGCTACGTGAAAGACGTAGTGAAATCCCGACACAAAAGCGAGCAGTACAACAATGAAGTAGGTTGTCGGAAGATAAAAGCCATAACCTGTCACGGCTGCGAGCAACACCATCCCTACAGCCACTACCTGCACAAGAGTGCTCAACTTTCCGAGCCAGGAAGGTTTAAATCCACGAAAGCCAGTCATGACATTGATCGCACCCGCGACCGCGATAATGAGTACATCGCGCCCGATCACAGCCGCGGTGACCCAGAAGGGAACCGGCAGGTGGCGCACGGAAGGAAGAACGTGGGGCATCGTGAGAATTACGAACGCGGTAGTCATCAGAAGTTTATCCGCTATCGGGTCGATGATCGTCCCGAGCTCGGATTCCTGATTGAAGCGTCGTGCGAGAAATCCGTCGATACCGTCGGAAACACCCGCGATAACAAATACGATCAACGCCCACGTGCCGTACCCGTAATAAAGAAGACTTGCAAAGACCGGTATCAGCGCCATTCGCATGAAGGTCAGCAAGTTGGGAATCGTGAGGATGGAATTCATTACGAAGTGCGGCACTCATCCGAGTGCGATATTTCGAACTTCTTTGAATGCGGAACGCGGAACGCGGAATGCGGAATTCGTTCCGAAACGGCCCAATATCGGAAAGAAGCATCGAACCTCGACGCTACTGAATTGATCGCGATTGTTTTCATTCCACATTCCGCGTTCCGCGTTCCGCGTTTGTCGAGCGTAGCTCAAGCAAACTGATCTCCGGCGGACACTGGTACCTGATGGGAAGCACCACCGTTCCGATGCCGCGAGTGATATAAATCTGCGCATCTTTTCTTCGATGCAAACCACTCGTAAGTTTCCGGCGCCGCAGGAGTCTCTTTTCCGGATCCCGGACTTTTACCTGGCCTCCGTGCGTATGTCCGCTCAGCGTAAGATCCACGCCGTATCGAGCAGCCTGACGAAATATCAGCGGATTGTGCGCAAGCAGAAGCTTCATCTCATCCGGAAACGAACCCTTAAGTGCGCCCGCCAGATCTGTTTTTCCTACCATGTGATCGTCGACGCCGCATAACCACAAAGACGCGCCGCGGGCCTCGAATCGAAAGCCTTCGTTCACAAGCATACGAATGCCGGCCTCGCGAAATCGGCGGATGACAAGCTCGGGCGAAGTCCAGTGATCATGATTTCCTAGACAAGCGTACGTTCCGAATTCCGACGTCAGCGTTCCGAGGACCTCCGCTACCGGAGCGATGTATTTGTTCTCGTGCGAAACGTAGTCGCCGGTAAGAATGAACATGTCCGGCTTCAGCCGATTCGCGATCTTGATCGCCCGTTCGATGTGCTCGAGGGTTGTGAACGGGCTGTGATGAATATCGGAGAGGTGGATTATTTTAAACCCGTCGAGTTTCTTGGGCAGGCGATGAAGCTCGATCTCGACCCGTTCGAGCGACAGGCTGCTCGCCTCGTCCATCGCGGTCCTCGCGATTTTAGAAACATTTC
>JBDTMK010000046.1:0-13363 GCA_039934315.1 Pyrinomonadaceae bacterium
AAAGTCTCGGACTGTTCGTTCTCGTCCTTGCCGACATTATAAATGATGCTCAGAGTCGAAACCAGAACTTCGCGAGCCGCGAAGCTCGCGATCAAAGCGACACCGATCTTCCAATCGAAACCGAGCGGGCGAATGACGGGCTCGATCGTGTGTCCGAGCCGTCCCGCAAAACTATTACGGAGTTGCTCGCTTCTCGTATCGTCTGCGTTGAATACGACGGCGTCGGGCGATCCCGGTTGGGGTGTGAACACAGGACCGTGAACTGGAAAATACATCAGAGCCCAAAGGATGATCGAGATCGCAAGGATCACAGTACCCGCGCGCTTCACGAACAGCCACGCACGCGTGAGCATGTTTTGAAAGACCGTTCGAATGCTCGGCATGCGGTACGGCGGCAGTTCCATGATGAACGGTGGCGGCGGAGCTTTTAGGATCGTTCGTTTGAGAATGAACGCAATGATCAGCGCGACAATTATGCCGAGCGAATACATCGCCAGCATTAGAATTGCGCCGAGCGAGATAAATCCAAATACCTTTTGCCCGGCAAAAAACGCGCCGATCATCAGCGTATAAACCGGAAGGCGGGCCGAGCAGCTCATAAACGGCGCGATCATTATCGTCGCAAAACGGTCGCGCCGATTTTCGATAGTTCTCGTCGCCATTATTCCCGGGATCGCACACGCGAAACTGCTCATCAGCGGAAGAAAGGCTTTGCCGTGCAAACCGACGCGGCTCATAAGCTTGTCGAGAAGGAAAGCAGCTCTAGCGAGATAACCCGTATCTTCCAGTACCGAAATGAAAAGAAATAACAGAAGGATCTGCGGAAGAAACACGAGCACGCCACCGACACCGGCTATAACACCATCGACAATAAGATCGGCAACGATTCCTTCTGGAAGGATCGTCCGAATACCATCACCAAGCGCTCCGAAGCCCTGCTCAAGCAAATCCATCGGAAGCGTCGCCCAGGAAAAGATGGCCTGAAAAACAGTGAGGAGAATTAGAACAAGAATAGCGAGGCCGAAAAACTTGTGCGTTAGAACGCGGTCGATCTTTTCCGAGACCCGGTGTTCGCGCTTGTCATTGTGGTGGACCGATTCCTGAACAGCGTCGGAAATAAAGTTATAGCGAGCGAATATTTTGGCGTTGTCGCCCTCGGGGGCTCCGCCGTTAAGCTCATGCGGTATCTTCGGTTTCGTCCCGGCGATCGCGAGCACCTTTTGTGCAAGCTCGCTTTTCCCTCTTTCCGCCTTCGCATTTACTGCGACTACCGGCACACCGAGGCTCGCCGAAAGTTTCGCGATGTCTATCTCATGCTTTTGCTTTTCGAAGACATCGATCATCGTCAAGGCGATCACCACCGGAATGCCGTATTCGAAGAGCTGTGTAGCAAGGTAAAGGTTGCGCTCGAGATTTGTCGCATCGACCACCGACACGATCACGTCGGGTTTCGAGACGTTTTCAATCTTTCCGGTGATGACGTCACGAGCGATCTGCTCATCAAGCGACGTCGCATCGAGACTGTAAAGTCCGGGGAGATCGATCAGTGTTGCCGAGCAATCACCGAGATTCCACACGCCTTCCTTACGTTCGACAGTTACGCCGGGATAATTTGCAACCTTCTGATTCAGTCCGGTGAGCGAATTAAAAAGGGTCGTCTTACCGGCGTTTGGATTGCCCGCAAGTGCGATCGTAAGGCGGAGATTGGTTCCGTTCTCGGTCATTCATTGATCGTGACCTTTTCAAGCACGACCGACTCCGCTTCGCTGCGCCGAAGGGCCAAACTATAACCGCGCACCTTGATCTCAAGCGGATCGCCAAACGGTGCCGCTTTGACCATTCGAACAGCGACACCGGGGACAACGCCCATCTCCATCAGACGACGGGTTATCGCATCGTCACCGTGAACGGACACGACATTACGAGATTCTCCTCTTGCGAGGTCAGCCAATGTCATACTAGTTTTTCTTTTCACCTTTCCTCGAAGAGTGTACCCTAATTGAAAACAGATTTCAATTTCAATTAGAGAACTTTCCAGGGTTAAGTTATGAGTTTCTCCTGCACATCTATCAGTCTGGCAAAACTTTCGCGGCCTCGATCAGATCTGCCTGAAAGCGGCCTACGACAAAACGAAGCGGCATCCTGGAACCGTCGTTCCCCAGCCAAACCTTAATATTTAACTGGTCAAGAATCGCATTTTTAGTCGTGACACTAACAAGTTGGGCCGCGACCAGCTGACCATCAGCCAGAGTAATCATTTCAGCCGGCGACGGGCGAAGAGTAAAAATGTAAGGCTGCGACTCCCAAAAAACTGCGACCCTCGTATCGTTGATCGGATTATTCAGATCACGGCTAGGCTTTAAATTGAAAGATCGTGCCGCATATAGGAGCGACAAAACGCTATGCGTCCCGACGGGTACGTCTATTCGATTCGTACCAACGGTGACCGCGTTCCCTGCCGGATCAAACTTTGCAGTGTTGCTGAACGCGCGAAGTGCTCCCGCAAATTTCATTTCGAATTGTCGCGGCGCCAGAGTATCCGGATTGACGTACGCACGGATAAAATCTCCGGCAGCGAACGGCGAGGCGGCCCGAACGTCCGAAAACGTAGCTTCAAGCACCAAGCTGTCGAGCCCATTGAACTGCTTTCGTTCCTTTGCAGCAATCCTCATTCTTGCAACTGGCTGGCCGCTGGACGTGATTTGATATTCAAGGCGTTCGCCAAGGTCGAATGCCAATTCCGAAACCAGCGGTAAGTTATCTACGTACGGAGTGGGCGTCACCACCGGTTTCGGTGTTCGCTCGGGCTGGGGCGTCCGGGCGGCGATGGGCGTCGGTAATGAAGCGATCTCGGGCTCGATCATCTGCACGCTGGCCAGACCAGCTCTCACTTCGCCTTTAACCTTATCCTTATCCCGATCCCTGTCTTTATCTTTGCCAGTACGATATCGAACCAGGACCGGCAACCTTGCTTCGTCTGTGCTCAGATTTATGCGAACATCACTCATTCCGTGTTCGGTAAAATATTCGCTCTGAACAAAAACGACAGTCGTATCGAACTCACCCGCATCCGTTTTCTGCCTCTCGGATATACCCGGCTGGAAAGTCACCGTATAAACCTTTTCGCCCTCTTGCATCGTCAACGAACCTGACCCGTCCAACTGACGGAGCCGGTAGATCATCGTCAAAAGATCGGCATGCGGCGTTGGAGCAACGAGAAAATCTTGCACCGTTTCCTTCGGCAGGCCAAAGGAATTTTGCACGACGGATGTGTGAAGCGGAAGTCCTGTGGACGGCGAAGCAAACGTGGTGCGGTTCTCATCGATCGAATAAACCGCGCTTGCCAGATCCAAAGTCTTAACCCTGGAACGAAGTTCGATCGCATCCCTCTCGCCGAGGCGGCCGCGCGACACGCAATAGATCTCCGCATAAGCTGCGTTCGGGAAACGGCCCAGTGAGACGCTGTAGGTGAGACGTTCACCGATTCGAAATCCAGATGTCTCCGACGCCGTCTGGGCCCTTAACGGCGACGTCAAAAACGCTGCCGACAGATAGCCCAGCGCACACGCCGACCAAATCACTATCTTTAGCCGAAACAACGCATTCCTTTTTGAGATCCGGGTTTTCGTTCTAATCATTAGTCAACCGCATTTATCTCTTCGTAAATTCTTCTCAACGCGTCAACACGATTCTCAGCCCGCAGGATCGGCCGGCCAATTACGAGATAGTCCGAGCCCACGGCCGTTGCCTGCCGCGGTGTCATTACACGCTTCTGATCGTCGTTCGTTGCAAATTCGGGCCGGACGCCGGGAGTCACGATCAGGAAGCCTGGATTAGCGACGCCCCGCCGCACGGCCGAGACTTCCAGAGGTGACGAGACGACACCGTCAAGTCGACATTCTGCCGCAAGTTGAGCGAGATGCACAACCTGGTCATCCGCCGCTCTTTCGATGCCGGTTTCCCGAAGTGCGTTTGTATCCGAACTCGTTAGGACAGTTACACCGATCATCAAGGGCCGTTTTAGATTTTCACGCTCGCACGCGAAGTGCAGCGCACTGACCGCCTCACGCATCATTTCCGATCCGCCTGATGCATGTACGTTAAACATCCAGACGCCCATCCGTGCGGCTTCGATGCCGGCCTTCGCGACAGTGTTTGGAATGTCATGGAATTTTAGATCCAGAAACACCCGGTGCTTGATGGCGACTTCCCTCACGAATTCAGGTCCGGCCGCGGTGAAAAGCTGGAGCCCGATCTTGAACGCACCTGCCTCGTCTCGCACCTCGCCGATGACAGAGCGCGCCTCGTCTGCCGATTCGACATCGAGCGCGACTATCACACGTTTTTCGGATTTCATTGCTGGGGTTGTTGTCACTGGGAATCGGAATGCTAATCGAGATCGAGGGGATTTCGAAACGGTTTATCCTTATCGACGTCAGAGTCCGCGCGCTTGAGAGCAGTCTGAAATTTCTCTTCAAGCAATCGTTCGCGATCTTTCATCGAGGACATTTCCTGAGTGAACAATTGTTCACGAAGCTCCTTCTGTTTTGTTAGCTCGCCAGCCAGGTCTTCAAATGAACCGCGAACTTTCTTTTTCTCGTCATGAGCGAGAAGCGAGCCTGTTTGCGCATCGATCGTCAGCGTCGCATCGCAGCAAGGGCATATAACGCTATATTTATCCATATTAATTAACCGGCTTCTTCGTGTCGGTAGCACCGGTCGGCGGAGCGTTTGCAGGCGCGATACTTATTCCGGCCGCACTGGCAATCGACTCTGCCGTCGCGGTCGAAAGAACCGGAATAGCATTACCCGGCAGTTGCACCACCTTGCCATTTCTCAAGAATACCGTCAGAGACTGATTGCCGCTGTTCTCGATCTTTTTTTCAACCTTCAAAATCACTGGATTCTTCTTGAAAGATCGAATTTCGTATCCCGCATCGGTTAGATAGGTAGTAAAGGTCGAATTGTCCGGAGCGGGGCGCGCGTTCTTCATCGCCAGGGCCGCCGCGTCTAAACTTCCTTCTTTCGACGAATCCGCGTTGCGCATTTTTTCGAGCCGGCCCTGCATCGGCGGCATTACCGAATCTCCCGATGCGGCCACTGCATTTGGGTCGACCTGTTGAGGCCGCACTACTTCTCCGTTGAGCAGATCCTGAGTGTTGGAATTTACTGATGACAGGGGCACCGAAGAATTCGAAGCATTTGCAGGTGAAGTCGATTTCGCCGGTGCTTTAGTTTTCTCCTCATCCGACGAGCATGCTCCGATAAGTAAAGCCCCGGCCAGGCCAAGAACTAGAATGAACTTACTTCTCATTATTTCTCCAGGATGAACTACAGTTCGCTTTCAATAATACTGAATATTCCCCGAGCACGAAACCCGAAATCGGCGAAGTAAGCGGACCTTTGGCCTGAGAAACCAAATCTGGAAAGAATCAAATGTCGGGAAAGGCCACCGCCTAGGTTTTTGCGGTTTCGGCGGGAACTTCGACCGGCGCGGGATCAGCTGAGCGCTGTTTGCCGATAGGTTTCGCATAGCCTTCACGCCCTTTGAGCGTTATTGATGTGAGTCGTAGCCGGCGGCGCGAACCCTTCGCTTTGGGGTCGGCGTGATCGTAGCCGAGGACGTAAGTATATTGACCGGCAGAAAGTTTCTTGCACGAGTCCGTGTCGAGATGAAATGAAAATGCGTCCGCGTAATGGCCCATGGATTCGTCGGCATGCCCAAGGAGGGTCGGTTCATCACCGGCAAGATAGACCGGGATCGCAGCCGTTATCGCATCACATCGTTCATAAAGATCGCCCAATACGTGCCTGCGCGATAGGGATAGAATATTTATTGCCATAACTCGAGCTCGAAGATCGCTAATGCTGTGTTACAAAAACGCCCCGACCTTAGCCGGGGCATCTCGTATAGGCGCAAAGCCTACCTATTTACCATTTTTGTCCGCGATAACCACCGCCACCGCCGCCGCCGCCGCCGTAACCACCGCCGCCACCGCGACTGCCGCCACCACCGCCACCGCCGTAGCCGCCACGACCGCCGCCGCCGCCGCCGCCGCTGCGTTTGTCCTGCGGTTTCGCTTCGTTAACCTTCAGCTCGCGTCCGTCGACCTCTTTGCCATTGAGCTGTGAGATTGCGTTCTGGCCTTCTTCCTGCGAAGACATTTCGACGAACCCAAATCCGCGTGAGCGGCCGGTTTCACGGTCTTCGATAACGTTTGCCGACTGAACGGTTCCTACAGCTGCGAAAAGTTCGGTCAGATCCTGAGCCGATGTATTGAAGGAAAGATTTCCTACGTAGAGTTTCATTTGTTTAATTTACCTTTCCCGGTCTGCCGGGTCTGCAATGAAGTGTCGAGTGCGGCTAGGAATCTTCTTTAAAGGAAAGGCCGGATCTCGGATACTCAAAAATTCTGAGAGCTACTTCTGTGTTCTAACTAGGCCTGCTCTCAAACTTATCCAAAAACCGTTAAAGAAAAAGCGCGCCAAATATCCGACGCGAGAGTAGGATTGCAAGCAACAACACTGACATCTTACAGGCAAAATTGCAAGCAAGGCAAAAAATTACGAATTGTCTGCTGGCATACATATTGCCTGAAAAATCCTGGTAATCGGCATGCAATTTTTTGATACACGACCTTCCGTCTTCTCAGAGGTAAATTTGAACAAAAAAGTCGTCCTTGTCGCCAAGGACGAAACCGACGTAAGAAGATGATGAAGATCCTGCGTCAGATACACGGCTTTTGATCGAAGCCGCGGACAGTTACGAAGCCGTGGAAAAAGCTGTCGATGACGTTCCGAATCTGATCTTAATGGACATGGGATGCCAGTCATGAGCCGACTAGATTCGACTCGGAGCTTCGCCTTCACGCGGAACGTAACGACATCCCGATCATCGCGGAGACTTTTACAATGAGAGCGCGCACAGCGCAGGCTGTACGGATGTATTGCGAAAGCCTCTCGACTTCGGCAGCCTGAAACCAATGGTAGACCGCTATATAAATTAATTTTTTCAAGGCCTCTCCTACTCTCGTTTACCCTGCCGCCTTCGGCAGGGCTTTTTTATGAGACAGCTCCTTAGCCTTCTACGGCAATCTCAAACCGACACTATGCATGCTCGACGAGCTGACGAAAATTAAGACAGCGTGAGCTCGCGGTCAGTTCACTCGGATCGCTCTCGATCCGCTGTAAACAGTCTTGGATTGTTTTAAGCTTTACGTTTGGAAAATCGACGGAGAGAGCTCTAAGCGGATTCCCGTGCCTTCGAAACTCTCTCCGCCGATCGTCGGGGAGATTTAGATACCCTGTGGATCACCTTCAGCTTTCTGCGAGAGGGATGGGCGATCCTGCTCTCGCGACGAAGTAGGTTTATATGAGAGCAGATTACACTCCCCAACAAACCCGCGTCTTTAACGACCATTATGTTTTCTAAAATTTTCTTATGACGCGGTTCCGGCTTTTTCTTGCTTTAGCTCGGGGCCGGTGCAATGATTGTGTTATGTCATGTATCCGACATAACGTGTCTGGGGATTTGGCGAACTCAGAGGGAGGGGTCATGCAGGCAGAATCAGTAAGGGTCTCTTACTTACGGGAAAAATACGCAAACTGTTGCGGATCGGGTAAACGCGCAATGCTCAGCTGTATGGCCTGTCGCGGACAAGGAAATATACTCGTTTCGCAACCATCTATAAGGTGTTCGCAATGCTGCGGCGCGGGAAGGAAAGGAATTTATACTTGCGCCCTGTGTATCGGCACGGGTTGGCAGGCCCACTGGCCGCTTGGGTAAGTCACGCGAAGTGCTTGTGCGCACGAAATCCTACCGCGATCTTGTCTAAAATTTTTAAAGCGACGCCAATTCAATTATGTTTCGATTGATGAGTTCATAACCAGGACAGCGTTAGACGCTTAAGCTCAAGCCGTGAAAAGAAGCCTCGTATGATCGCGATCATACGAGGCTTCTTTTCGATCTGCGGTTCGCCTTTTCGGCTTACGGCACATGAATTAGATATCGTAATACATCTGGAACTCGAGCGGATGCGGGCGCAACCGCAACGGTGTGATCTCTTTCTCGCGTTTGTAAGAGATCCATCGCTCGATCATCGTCGTTGTGAAAACGTCGCCTTTTAAGAGGAAGTCGTGATCCGCTTCAAGAGCCTTGAGCGATTCGTCTAGTGAACCCGGAAGGCTTGGCACATTCGCAAGTTCCTCAGGCGGAAGATCGTAAATGTCTTTGTCGAGCGGCTCGCCCGGATCGATTCGATTCTGAATTCCGTCAAGGCCGGCCATTAGCAATGCAGCGAACGTGATGTAAGGATTGCAGCTTGGATCGGGCGGTCGAAACTCAAGGCGTTTTGCCTTCGGCGATTGCGAGAACATCGGAATGCGGACCGCCGCGGACCGGTTCCGCGCCGAGTACGCGAGATTCACCGGAGCTTCGAAGCCTGGCACGAGGCGCTTGTAGCTATTGGTAGTCGGCGCCGCAAAAGCAACAAGTGCGGGAGCGTGCTTTAGCAAGCCACCGATATAAAATTTCGCCATCTCGGAAAGGCCCGCATACTGGTCGCCCGCGAATAAAGGATTTCCATCCGTCCACAACGACTGATGACAGTGCATTCCGGAACCGTTATCGCCGTACAGCGGTTTCGGCATAAAGGTCGCCGTCTTGCCGTGCGCGATCGCCGTGTTCTTCACGATATTTTTGAAGAGCATGACGTTATCTGCGGTATGCAAGAGATTCGAAAACCGAAAATCGATCTCGCATTGACCCGCGGTCGCGACTTCGTGGTGATGACACTCCACATCGATTCCAACCTCCGCGAGCGTCAGGGAGATCGCGTTGCGAATTCCAATCAAAGTGTCCAGCGGCGCAACGGGGACATAACCTTCCTTCGCCCGAATATGGAAACCGGTATTCATTGTCCCGCCAT
Source organism: Pyrinomonadaceae bacterium (assembly GCA_039934315.1). Classification (GTDB taxonomy): domain Bacteria; phylum Acidobacteriota; class Blastocatellia; order Pyrinomonadales; family Pyrinomonadaceae; genus OLB17. The sequence continues at coordinate 8,928 of JBDTMK010000046.1, forward strand.
CCGAGCGCCCGGAATTCCAATGCCCTTCTTCGCTGTCCACCGAGAAACCGGCCGATTGCTGATTATTGTGATAACTGACTTGGTCAAAAACGAAGAACTCTGCCTCCGGGCCAAAGTACACTGTGTCCGCGACACCCGTGAACTTGAGATAGCTTTCGGCCCTGACGGCAACGGACCGGGGGTCGAGGCCGTAGCCTTCCTTTGTGATCGGGTCAACGACATTCGCGATCAGGCAGATCGTCGGTTCAGATGCGAATGGATCGAGCCAGAACCGCGACGGATCCGGAATTAACAGCATGTCGGACTCATTGATCGCAGCCCAACCTCGCAGGCTGGATGCGTCAAACCCGAAGCCCTCCTCAAATGAATCCTCCGTTAGCTGGCCGATTGGATAGGTTAAGTGATGCCAAGAACCTGGCAGATCCGTAAAACGGACAGATACAAACTTCGCTCCTTTATCCGAAGCGAACGTCAAAACGTTTTTCGCGTTCATCTATGCTCCTAGTAAATGTTTTTTACAATTTTCGGGTGTCGACGGGCGCCAAAAAGCAGAAAGCCGCGGCTAAAAAGCTCCGCGGTTCAGGTTTCTTTGAGATTGCCAAGAAGTCGAGCCCATGCCCGCCCAAAATGCAATGGACGTGCCGGAGTTCCGGACCAATTTAACTTAGAGTTTCATTAGGCCTCGCACGTTCTCCGACAAACCCAGGAAGTTCAACGCCCACATTCTTGTCCGATAAATTGCATCACACGAACAATAATGTAGGACTACGGATTGAGAAGTTCGGATTTCTTTGGAGAGGCAAACGCTACGCTGCGACCTCGAATATTTAGAAACTGCACGTTCTTCAAACGGTTCGTATTAGCGAATTCCAACCCCTTCTGGAGGATCTCGCGCTTTTTCGCTTCATCGAGCCTATCCCATGCCGGAAGCGTTATTGCGTAAAATGTCTCAGCAGTCGAGCGACCGGATCTCACATATTCCTTCAATTCGGAACCTTCCAGGCTAACGTCGCTTGCGCTCTCCGCAGACGAAGACTCTTTTTGAGGTTGTCCGGCCCAGAAGTAGAGACTGCCGCTCACTGACACAATAATTATTGTCGCTAAAAGCAGCCACTTGTTTACGGCAAATAATTCGAATGTAATTCGGGGCTCTTTGTCTTTTTTCGGGGCTCGACTTTTTACGGCGGTCCCGGGTGATGATAGTGAATTGTCGAAGTTTGTAGCACCCTCGCTCGTCGCGTCGTCCAAGTCCGGAAGGCTGTTTAGCACGTCAACAAGCTGTAGGGTTTGGCCCGCTGCCTCGGAAATAACCTCGTCATGTTCGTAGCCGTATTTTTGCTCTACGCTCTCGAGGGTCGTGCTCTCACGCTCAAGCCGGATCAAGTCAACAAACCTATTCCCCACCCTGGCATTGCAATCAATACTTACGGCAACTACTTCTGGTGTGAAGAAAACCTCTCCGGTGCCCTCCTTGAATTCATGAACCTTTTTGAAGAAGTGGTCCTGAATTAGTTGATCAAACGTCAAGGCGGCTTCGGCTTCTGCGATCCGGTCCTCGAAGCCCGCTACTATAGCTCGGGCCTTGAGTGGAGCATCCTCGGCGGAATACAGCGCGATGCTTGCCCAGTTCGCGTAGAGTGTTCCGATGTGGCCGATCATTTCGCTGCGGCCGAACAACAATTTGCGTTTTTGTCCTTCTATCCCGCGAGAGAAAAGCCGGGTCATTACGAAGTCGAATTTCGCCCTCGTTGCCTCCGCGAAGGCGGAGTTACGGTAAAAGCGAGCGAGAGCGAGAAGTGCCTGCGAGCTCAGGACGGGCTGCGAGTTCTCGCAGAAGCGTCGAACGTTTGCGACGGATATTTTTTGGTCGCGTGCGGCCAAGGCGGAGCTCCAGGTCTCCGTCTCTCGCATAAGATGAAACTCAGTCTCAGCGTACTCGGTAGTCGTCGAGTCGCCCTGAACCTGAAGAAATTTGTGAAGTGCCTTCTTGGCTTCGAGATCGTCATAGGTCGCGGGGACGATCTTCAAGTGCTGGCGCTCGATACCGGAAAGGACGTGCTCGACCATTTGGAGGCTCGATATTTCGTCCACTGCACGTTTTCGATAAAAATCGCGCTCATTTTCCTCGCCTTCAAGCGGCAAGTCGGATCGGGATTTCACCGCGACTGAGGTCTCGTCGTCTGAATCTTCCTCTTCGAGCGCGGAGCCAGAAGAAAGACCGCCTGGCTTCGCAACCGATCTCGATCGCCCGTTCGGCAGACTGACTGTCGTATTCTCGAGTAAATTTTCGTCCCTGAGCTCTTCGATCAGGTCTTCAAAAACATTCATCTTTGGTGATTGAGATCAATGGCTTGACTGATCTTAGTTCGGAGCTCCGGCCGGATAGACCTGCACGATCTTCCCGGTCTGGTTTAATTCATACTTGTACACTACGTCACCCTGTGCGTCGCGTGTCGCGCTTAGCAGGAACTCGGTTGCAAGGTCGCTGTCGTCAGGTCTGACAGGCGTCATCTCATAAACATATTTGCCTTTGACGAGCCGGTCTCCGACTGTCGTACCTACGCTGCCGCCCAATATCCTGTTGATCTCGTCCAGACGGCCATATCGACTGTTTTGGGTATAGAAGGAAAGTTGAGTCGATGAGATTGTCCGCAAGCTCCCGAATGCCGCGCCGTTTTCGGCGGCCCACATGCCTTTTTGGTAAGCAGGTACTGCCATCGCGGCAATCACCCCTATGATGACGACCACAAGAAGCAGTTCAATCAATGAAAATCCTGATTCCCCTCTTTTGTTCATATCGTTACCTCGGTCAAACTGACAGTTTTTGACACCACTTTTTGACAGCTTTCCAATATTTTCTTCTCTACGATCGAACGAAGACCTGATAAATGCTGATTGTTAATGGGGCCGTGTCGCACGGCCCGGTCTCACCTTCCCGTGTTTTGCAAGGCTTGTGCCATCGGTCCGACGGACATTCTGGAGCCAAAAACTTTGTGTTGTTTCACTTTTTGTTTTTTGTTAGATTTTTACTAAGCTTTAAGTTTTCACATTGGTCTTCGAGCAATCGGATTCATCGCGGGAGTATGACAAATTGAGCTCAGTAATAGAACGCACCGTCGAGACGTACGGTATCGATAATTGGGGCGCCGACTATTTCGGAGTCAACCGTAAGGGAAATTTGGTTGTATATTCACCGGACAACGGCAATCTCACCGCCGATGTTAAAGAAATTGTCGACGACCTTGCGAAGCGGGGTATAAACACGCCAGTTCTGCTGCGATTCCCGCAGCTACTTTTCGGGCAAATTCGAAAACTTCAAACAGCATTCAGGAAGTCAATTAAGGAATTCGGATATGAAGGCGAGCATATGTGCGTCTATCCGATGAAGGTCAACCAAAATCGAGCCGTCATCGAGGAATACCTCAAAGAAGGTTCACGGTATAACTTCGGCCTCGAAGCCGGCTCGAAAGCTGAGCTTTATGCCGCTCTTGCTCTTGACCAGCCGGAAGAAAGCCTTCTCGTATTGAACGGCTTTAAAGATAGGGATTTCGTAAAGCTCGCCTTTGCGGGAGCAGGTGCGGGAAAAAGGGTCGTCATCGTCATCGAGAAGATGTCCGAGCTCGAACACACACTCCTGCTTGCGGATGAGGTTACAGCTGAGAATCCGGATACTTCTCTTCCCATGGTCGGAGTGCGAGTAAAACTTTACTCGAAGGGCTCGGGAAAATGGGAGAAATCCGGGGGAGAAGCTTCCAAGTTCGGATTGACGACCACGGAGATTCTGGAAGTAATACGGCAGCTTCAGGAAGCCGGCCGCGTGGACATGCTGAAACTTCTGCACTTCCACATTGGCTCACAGCTCACGGACATCAAGCGCATCAAGAATGCGATGAAAGAAGCGGCCAGGACCTACGGCAAGATCCGACAGATGGGAATACCGATCCAGTACCTCGACGTAGGCGGTGGTATGGCGGTGGATTACGACGGCTCTCGAACATCGTTCGAATCCTCGGCCAACTATAACGCGCAGGAGTTCGCGAACGATGTTATCTACGTCATCAAGACCGTGTGCGACGACGAGAATGTTCCGCATCCGACGATCATCCAGGAATCGGGGCGTTTTCTCTCGGCATATCACGCAATCCTTGTAACCAATGTTCAGGAAGAAATAGAAACGGTTGTGCAGGACCTCACTCCGTTGACGATCGAAAAGGAAGATCCCCCCGTAATTCGGGAGCTTCATGATCTGCGAGAGACGATAAACGCAAAAAATTACCGCGAGTACTATCACGACGCTCTTGAACAACGCGAGGCACTTTTCACAATGTTCGATCTCGGCTTGATCGATCTCGTTAACAAAGGCAAGGGTGAGGTTCTCTTTTGGGACGTTTGCGAGAAAGCTGATCAGTTTGCCCAACAGAAAAAGTATGTCTCGG
>JBDTMK010000047.1:0-13359 GCA_039934315.1 Pyrinomonadaceae bacterium
GCCTCGTCTCCGGCTTTCGGATCCAGACTCGTTTTAACAAGGACGAAGCGCCCGAATTGTCGCGCACCCGTGTCGGGCAGGTCCCTGATAACCCCCGCGTTCTTAGTTATCGGGTTTAACAGGACCAGCGAATGCGTCTCTTCTGCGAGCTTCGGAAATTCCGCCACAGCCGCACCGTCTTCGCCGACAATGCCTCCGCGGAAACCGGTAACCTGAAGCTTCAAGTCGCCGTCTGCGAGGTTCCATAAACCGCCCCTCGTGCTGGATGACAGAACAAGCCAGTTGAAATTATTCGAGACCTCGGCCGTCCTCAGGCCGCCGACGGTCGCGGCAGGCAGATCGAGCACGGCGATGTTCGGCCCATCAATATCGGTAGTCTTCCCCTCGCCGGTCATCTCGCGCACAACCAGCTTTCCCGCTACCGACTCAAAAATAAATTGGTTCTTCCAAACGGTGGCGTCTTCATGATTGAGCCCGAGAACGATCTGGCTGGTTTTGAGATCGAACAGGCCGAGCTTCGAATTCAGCAGCGGTTTCATCACGACGTAATCGGGATTGCCGGTGGCTCGAATCTCGTTCGCGTAGAAGACAAATTTCGCTAGCCGTTTTCCCTCTGGGAACGAAAAAATGCCGGACTCCTTCGCGTCGGCGGATTCCATGCCCAGAATTCGATTTGCATCGAGGAACACGTACGCCCGCGCACTGACTTCCTGAATTTGGCCACCGATCCCGACCGGCTTTCGCGTGTTGACGTCGACGGCAAGCGCTGTATCGTGCGTGGCGTACTGCGACGCGACACTAAGGCGCCTGGTGTCGGCACGATAGTGATTTGAGCGGCTAAAGATGGCGATAGTCGAACTAGGGTTGAACTCGATCCGAAAGAACGGCAAAGCGCTGTCGAAATTTGCATAGGCCCACCGCCAATATTCGTTCCAGTTAAGTTCGTAGAATGTTTTCTTTTGATAAATGCGTTCGCCGGTCGCCACGCTGATGATGTTTGCCGACAGCGCCGTGTCTATGCACGCGAGGTAATTTCCATCCGGTGATAGCTGGCTCTCGATACAGTCCCGGCGGAGGACGAGTTCACGCACTTCTACCGGCTTTTGGTCCGCGAGGCTCCACTTCTCGAACCTCAAGCCGCTCGTCAGGAGGATGACGAACTTCTCGTCACTGGCTATCGAGTAATATTCAACGTTCTCGACCGGTATCTGAAAAACTACTTTAAGCGGATCGCGTTCGAGCACCGTCAACGCAAAATCATCGCGGGTCACAAGATATTTTCCCGACGGACTAACAATGAAACGAGATATATCGCTCCTCAACTTTCCGCCGAGCTCGCGTTTCCAAAGCAGTCCGGGAAGCCGCTCACGATTTTCCTCCTGCCGGTAAAATGTGACGCCGGCCTGCCATTTTAGAAACTCGTCCTGCCCTCCGGCGATGCGGCGGTCGCGACAGGACGACGGTGTCTGGTCGCCGTTCTTGGCAATCTCACGCAAACGCTTCTGCTCGGCGGTCGTTTTTCCGAACAGGTCCGAGAACCAGCCTCCGGTCTTTCCCTTGCTGTCGGTCAACCGATCGAAAAATGTAAAATTTGCTCCGGAATCGTAGCCGGAAGCGATCATCGCGAAGAGCCCGATACGGTCGGCTTCGACCTGCTGCTCGTCCTCATGACCTCCCTTCTGAGTTATCTTTTTCGTTCGTGACCGCTCGATCAGTAGGTTGAATTTTTCGGTGATATCTTTTCGATCGCCGAGAGTTGTGACATTCAGAATTTTTTTGAGGATCGACGAGATGTCCGTAGCCCCGTGGTGGACAGTAGCATGACCTAACTCATGCGCCATTACGCTCGCGAGCTCGTCCTCGTTTCGAGCGAGAGCGATAAGTTTTCGCGTCAGAAAAATATGACCGCCCGGAATGTTGAATGCGTTTGCCTCGGGATAATCGACGATGTGAAATTGGAACTGAAGCCCTGTCGGAGGGAGATGTTTTATCAGGCGATCGCCGATCGCACGTACGTAAGCCAACAGCTGTTCGTCGTTGACGTAACGCATATCAGAATACGACTTCTGCATCGCGAGATCGCCGAGGATCATCTCTTGCTCGGGCGTGAAGATGTTCGCACTCTTAGCGTTGAAGATGATCGCGGGCGGTTCGCAGTCTTGAGCCGCGGCAGAGACGATCAGAAGAAATGTAACAGCGACAGTAAGTGGGATGTATTTCATAGGTAAACGTGGGGCGATTTAGCCGTCACATTTTCACCGAAAACGCGAGAGGGATGCAAGCCAGAACAGGTTACTTTGGTCTAGTGTCTCAACGTCACATGCAAGAGGTTTGTGGTGAATCTGATCAGCGGTTGAAATATCTGTGGCACTTATGTTGCGAAGGGAAATTGGGAATTGTATTCAAAGAAGACAGGATGGAGGACTTATGGGGCAAGCGACTATACACAAACGAACAGACGTTGATCCGGATCGAGGTGAAGACGAATACGGCGACGTCAAATTTGCCGACCCGATAAACAACAAGTACCCGATCGACACAGAAAAGCATGTGCGAGCGGCATGGAGCTATATCAATCACCAAGATAACGCGGCGAAGTACAAAAAGGATGAAGTTGAATTGATCAAAAGCCGGATCGTAAAGGCCGCGAAGAAATTTGATATAGATATCGAGGAGTAGGGATCTGTGAGCTGTGAACTTATGAACTGTGACGTCCGGAGTTCACGGTTCACAGTTCACAGTGTCATAGATCATAGCTCTCTCATTCCGCCTCCAGCATCTTCTTCGCCTCAGCCAACTCGAGTTTGTGTTCTTCGGTCACGGCCGGATACTGGGGCTTCATCGATTCAAGTTTCTGCACTATAACTTCCGAAACCGCGAGGCGCGTGAACCATTTTTTATCAGCCGGGATTATGTACCACGGAGCGTCTTTAGTCGACGTGTTTCCGAGGGCATCGGCATACGCTTTCATGTATTCATCCCAGTGGCCGCGCTCTTTCACATCGCCCATTGAGAATTTCCAATTCTTCTCTTCCTCGGCAATGCGCGACATGAACCGTTTTTTCTGTTCTTCCTTCGAAACATTTAGAAAGAATTTGATGACCTGCGTTCCGTTTGCCGCCAGGCTGGATTCGAAATTGCGGATCTGCTCGAAACGCTTTTTCCAGATGTTCTTATCGTTCTTCACGTCGTCGGGAAGATGCTGTGCTTGAAGTATCTGCGGATGAACGCGCACAACGAGGACCTCCTCATAATGCGAGCGGTTAAAAATGCCTATCTTTCCACGCTCGGGTGTGTTCTTCGCACATCGCCAGAGAAAATCGTGCGACAGTTCTTCGTCCGACGGCTGCTTGAACGAGACCACATGACAACCCTGGGGATTTACCCCGCTCATGACATGTTTGATCGCCCCATCCTTTCCCGCCGCGTCCATCGCCTGAAATACGATCAGCAAAGACTGCTTGTCTTCGGCGTACAAAACGTTCTGCAGCGTGCGAAGACGCTCGACGTTTTTTTCAAGGTCTTCAACGGCCGCTTTCCTGTCTGTATAATCGCCGGTAAAATCGGTTGGGTGTTTTTTTAGATCGACGTCCGAACCCTCGGGTACCAGAAATTTTGTGATATCCATGCCATTACTCTCCGAAAAAACTGAAAACTAAAAACTGAAAACTGAAGATCCGTTTTCCGCCTTTAGTTTACTTTTTACTTTTCAGTTTGTCCGGAGAAACGAATACCACGGTTCATATGAAAAAGCTATCTTTGCTTCTGGTAGTAATGTTTTCGATCACGGTCGCGGCACAGACGAAACTTGTCCCTCATCAGGTCAGTCTGAAAGACGGAGAAAAGTTCGCACTAAATTTGCCCGCAGACTTCGAGATCATTCCCGCAGCCGAAGGATTTAAAAGGGTCCGCTTTTTTGCAAAAGCTCCGGACGGGCGCATCTTCGTGACCGATATGTACAACCTGACCGACAACAAGCGCGGCGCGGTCTATATTCTTGACGGATGGGACGAGCAGAAAGGAAGGTTCGGGAAGATCATCTCGTACATGTCCGGGTTGAAGAATCCAAACAGCGTTCAGTTCTACATCGACGAGAAAGGTCAGGACTGGTTGTACATCGCCGAGACGGATAAGCTCACGCGGAGAAAATTTACCGGCGGCGAAGAAAAACCGACTGACACGAATCCGCAGACACTCGCCACGTTTCCCGACTATGGGCTCAGCTACAAATACGGCGGCTGGCATCTCACCCGGACGATCGCCTTCGGTGTAAATGGAAAGCTCTACGTCTCGGTCGGCTCAAGCTGCAACTCGTGCGAGGAAAAAGAAAAAGTTCGTGCGAGTGTAACTGAAATGAATCCGGACGGCACGGGTCAGCGCGAGTTCGCACGCGGGCTACGAAATGCAGTCGGATTGAAATGGATAGGAAACACTCTTTTCGCAACCAACCAGGGCAGCGATCACCTTGGCGTCAACCGTCCCGACGAAACTTTCTACGCTCTCGAGAATGGCTCCGACTACGGCTGGCCGTATTGTCATTCCAGCAACGGCAAGATCTTCGCGGATCCAAAACTCAAACGAGGTTTCGGATGCCGTCGTGTAAGTCGGCCCTACGCATGGTTCCCCGCACGCAGCTCGGCCCTCGGTTTCGACTTCTTTAGTGACCCCGCAACGCCGAGCCTTCTAAAAAATGCGTTTCTGGTTTCGCTGCATGGCTCGACCGATAAAGACATCGGACATGGATATAAGATCGTCATCATGCGGAAAGGTAAGCCGCTTCAAAATTTCATTACCGGCTTTCTCGAAGCAAAGACCGTGCACGGACGGCCGTGCGATATCATGAAGGTATCGGCTGATTCTTTCCTTTTCACCGACGACAACAAGGGCGTTGTGTATTACGTCCGAAAAAAAAGATAAAAGATCATGCGAAAAATCACGACCCGACGAGCGGTCATTAGATCCTTCTTCACTGCAGCGCTGGCGTGTCTGCTTTTCTCGATCTCATTCGCGCAAAGAAAAGAGCGACTCATCGATTCGTGGCAGCCCACTCACTTCGACGTTGCGGTGACTTTCGATCGTGCGCTATCGCAGATCACGTCGGCGACAACGACGATCGATGTGAAGGTGAGGAAAGGGAATCTTACGATCGTCGATCTCGATTTTGGGACGTTGGCAGTTTCCGGTGTCGCGGTCGACGGCCGAGCAGTAAAGTTTGCGCAGCACGATCAAAAGCTGGATGTATTTTTGACGGCTCCGGCGCGTGTGAATCAAAGACTGCGGGTCTCCGTAAATTATTCGGGTGTTCCGAAGGATGGCCTCATCCTATCGAAAGACAAAGACGGCTTCCCTTCCGCGATCGGCGACAATTGGGCCGATCGTGTCCATCACTGGATACCTTGTCTCGATCACCCGTCCGCAAAAGCCAGTGTCGCGTTCACGGTCACGGCCCCGTCGGAGTACGACGCGGTTGCTAACGGCGCTCCGCTTTCGAAGCGGGCGAATAACGATTCGACGACGACGTGGGTCTTTAGTGAGGCCCGTCCGGTTTCGCCTTATAACATGGTTGTCGCCGTCGGGCGTTTTGCGACCGGAAAGCTCAAGTCCGCGATCCCAATAACCTATTACGTCCCGCAGTCTGAAGGGCATTACGCCGTAAAAGGTTTTGCTCCGGCGGCGCCTTCGATCGTGACGTTCAGTAATCTTGTCGCGCCTTATCCTTATAAAAAACTTGCATTGATAGTAGGTGCGACGCGGTTTGGCGGAATGGAGAACGCGAACACGATCGTTTTTTCGCCAAATTATTTTAAGAATTTCGACACAGCCGCGAAGCAAAGCGAACGTTACGGAATTCCAAACTCCGCCGTCGAAGTAGACGCTCACGAGATCGCGCATCAGTGGTTCGGCGATTCGGTGACGGAGAGTACTTGGGCGGATCTCTGGCTAAGCGAAGGCTTTGCGACCTACTTCGCCGGTTTGTTCCTTGAGCGACAGGAAGGACAAAACAGATTTAAGGAATACATGCGCAAGAACGCGGAGAGCTATCTTGCATACGAGAAGACCAGGCGTGCACCGATTCACGACACGCAAACGGAAAAGCTGTTCGACCTTTTGAATCCGAACAACTACGAAAAAGGCGGATGGGTGCTTCACATGCTTAGAGGAATGCTGGGGGATAAAGCGTTCTTTGCCGGTATCAGGAGTTATTACAATCGGCACAGAGATGGAATGGCGAGCACTGCAGATCTGCGGGCGGCTATGGAAAAGGCTTCTCGCCGCGATCTAAGGAATTTTTTTGATCGATGGATCTACAAAGCCGGGCACCCGGTTTACCAGGCAAAGTGGCGCTCATTGGGGAAAGGCATGATCGAACTGACTCTTCGCCAGATGCAGTCGGATGAAGCTTTCATGCAGCCGGTGACGGTCGAGGTCACGACGTCGACAGGTAAACGTCGTGTCGTTATCACTCCGAAGGATAAGGAAACGATCATCACCGTTAGAAGTTCCGATCCGGAAGCATTGATCGTCGATCCCGACGAAGCGATCTTAAAGGAAGTCGTGAATTGATCCGAGGCGCATCATCGGCCGAAATCCGAATTTCAGGCGGCCGCTTAGTAAGAAACCTTCCGTGTATTTGTATGGTTTAAGTGTCCGGCATATTCCTGTTTCGTGTGCTTGTATGTTTGAAACGTCCGTCTTTTTCGTGTCGTTTTGTGTGTTTCGTGGTTCGCTTTTTTCGTGTTATTTATTGTGAGTTCGTGGTTTAAATTCTTGCAAAAAAATAACCACGAACTCACACCGAAACGACACGAACAGGAAAGAACACGAAACCGGAACGGCTTGAAATACGCGCATGACGTCGTGGCACTTTGGTATTGTTCTAAAGCGTGAACCACCGAATGCACTGAAATGAGTGAAACAAAACTATTGTCCTCCATGGCCGTTTTAGCGTCCATTAACTCGCCTTTACTATTCCCAGCCCACTATTTACTATTCAGCTAATGAATATCGGCATTACGGTATATCCGACTTACGGCGGCAGCGGGATTGTCGGTTCTGAGCTTGGGCGAGATCTGGCTGAGCGCGGACACAATGTGCACTTCATTTCGTCTGTTTTGCCGACGCGGCTGACCGAGCTTAACGACCGCATCCACTTTCACGAGGTGGAGATGATGTCGTATCCGCTCTTCGAGCATCAGCCCTACGATCTCGCGCTCGCGACGAAGATGGCGACAGTCGCCCGCGCCGAAAAGCTCGACCTGCTGCACGTCCATTACGCGATACCGCATTCGATCAGCGCGATCCTCGCTCGCGAATCGATCAAGCAAAAGCGCTACGTCCCGGTCATCACGACTCTGCACGGCACCGACATCACTCTAGTTGGCGCTGACAGATCTTATCTTCCGATCACGCGATACGGGCTGCAGCAATCCGACGGCGTGACGGCAGTGTCAAAATTTCTGAAGCAGGCGACGATCGAGACCTTCGATTTCGACGATGTCGAGGTCATTCCGAATTTTATTTGCGGATGCCATTACCGACGTCAACCCGATTCGCCATTGCGCGATGAGATCGCGCCGAACGGGGAGAGACTGCTTGTTCACGTCTCGAATTTTCGAGCCGTAAAACGCCCCGTCGATTGCGTCGAGATATTGGCGAAGGTTAGGCAAAAAGGCGTGAACGCCCGGCTCGTGATGGTCGGGGACGGACCGGAGCGATCAGCCGTCGCGTATCGTGGTGAAACGTTGAATGTTTCCGAGCACGTGATCTTTGTCGGAAAGCAGGCCAACATCGCCGACTATCTCGGCGTCGCCGACGTATTTCTTCTGCCGTCCGAACTTGAATCGTTCGGACTCGCGGCGCTCGAGGCGCAGGCATGCGAAGTCCCGGTCATCGCCACGCGCATCGGCGGAATTCCCGAGGTCGTCTCGGAGGGTGAGACGGGCTATCTCAGCGACGTCGGTGACGTTGAAAAAATGAGTGAGGATACCCTTCGCTTATTAGGCGACGAAGATCTGCGTCGTGCGTTCGGCGAGAAAGGACGCGAGCTCGGGCTGCAACGATATGGATCGGACAAGATAATTCCGCAGTACATTTCCTTCTACGAACAGGTTCTCAACAATGCTCAGCCATTGATAAAGAGTAGCCAGCAATCGTCTGTCGCTAATAAATCCTGAGAGCACCCGATATAATGTGACTACCTTCGTAATGACGCGGGCTAACTGCTGATTGCTGATCCCTGATTGTTAAATGCTAAAGAGGTACATGCACAAACGCGAGCGTCACTTCGCGATGCTCAACGATAATCGCGTCGTGCGCCCGTTCGAGTGGGGAACGGAATTCATCGGCCACGAACGTGACGCTGCTGACCCGCACGAAATCTTTAGCAAGTTCTCCGCTGACACGATCGCGAACAGCGATGAGTATTTTGCGATACCGGAAATTACCGATTTTCACATCGAGAGCGAACCGCAGAAGTCAGAGTTAGGGGCGGTAGCGCCTGTGTCACCGGCGGGGTCCGAGACAACTAAGGGAAACCCGGTCGTTACCGCTCTCGGTTCTGACAAGATCGCGCCGCAGATCCTCACCTGGACGAGCGCTGTCACGACGCCGTCGATCGATAACAACACCGCATACGCAACCTACTTTCCGCACGAGACAAATCGTAAGTCGGCAGTCATCGTTCTTCCGCATTGGAACGCGAAGGCCGGGACGTATTTCGATCTCTGCAAATTTTTTAACAAGGTCGGCATTTCCGCTTTGCGCGTCACGCTTCCGTATCACGAAGAGCGCATGCCGCCGGAGCTTGAACGAGCCGACTACCTGGTCGCACCTAATGTCGGCCGCTCGCTGCAATCTATCCGGCAGTCGGTTGCCGATACTCGGGCATGTGTCGCCTGGCTCAAAAAACAAGGCTACGAAAAGATCGGGATCGTCGGAACCAGCATCGGTTCGTGCGTCGCGTTTCTCGCGTTAGTGCATGATCCGTCGATCGACGCGGCCGTCTTCAATCACGTTTCGGGTTACATGGCCGACGTCGTATGGCACGGGCTTTCGACGTATCACGTTCGCGACGGCTTCGGTGACAACATCGAGCTCGACGAGCTTCGAGAATACTGGCTGCCGGTTTCGCCGATGGCATACATGGAGAAACTTGCTGCTCAGGCGACACGCCCGCAACGCTACATCTATACTCTTTACGATCTGAGTTTTCCGGTCGATCTTTCACGCGACACGATGCGTGCACTTCGCCGTCACAAGATCAAGCACAGCAAAGCCGCAATTCCCTGCGGTCATTACACCCTCGGCGAAAAGCCGTGGGTTTATCTGGATGGTTACAAGATCATCAAGTTTCTGCACAAGAATTTAAAGTAGAATTTGCGATCTACGATTTCCGATTTTCGATTTCTTTGCGGCAGTGCGACTTTGCAGGAGGTTCCGCACAGACAATCTCGGAAGAATGTTCCCGCGAAGTCGCAGAGCCGCAAAGAAGAGTCGCTTGATTCGGCATGTCGGGGTTCTCCATCAAATTAAAGCCGGCACAACAACCCAAACGGTTCCACGTCACATCAAACCAGTGCTAAACTTCTCTGCAACTTACGGATGAGCATCGTCCCAATTAAACATCAGCACGCATTTAACGAGGCGATCTCGTCTCTGATATCGCGCGCCGATGATTCCCGCGGCCTGTCGCCGAATGAGCTCACTCCACGGATCGAAAAGGCGCTCGGAAAATATCTCCTTAAAGAAGATCCGAACGCCGACCGAAACGAAATAAAACAATTCGTTGATGAGATCCGCGCGGACGACCTCTGCCTGATAATTGCCTGCGAAAAAGGTGACGAGAAGGCGTGGGAATATCTGGTTGCGAATTTCGATGCGACGGTAAAATCAGCTGCTCGAAAGATCTCTCAGAACAACGACGACGCGGAGGACCTGGCGAGCTCGATCTGGGCCGAGCTTTACGGTTTGCGTCAGGACGCCGAGGGAAACAAGAAGAGCAAGCTGGCTTATTATTCCGGCCGCGGATCGCTCGCGGGCTGGCTCCGAGCCGTCGTTTCGCAGCTTGCGATCGACGAATACCGGAAGCAATCGCGCTTCGTCCAGGTAGAAGAAAATCGCGACTTCGAAAATCTAGCGGAGGAGTCTTCGAATCAAAACGGCAACAGCCTCGTCGTGCATCACGCCGACAATCCGGAAGAACTGCTCACCGGAGAACAGACTTCACGAGACGTTTCGCTTGCTCTAAAGCATGCGGTCGAGACGCTCGGTGCGGAAGACAAGCTGGTCATGAAGCTTTATTATTTCGACGACCTCAAATTGAAAGAGATCGCCGCAATGTTCGGCTATCACGAGGCGACGGCGAGCCGGAGACTCGTTCGAATTCAGAGCGAAATCCGGAAAGCGGTCGAAAAGAAACTGCGGTCCGAGCACGGCTGGAGCGAAAGTGAAGTAAAACGCTGCCTGGCGGAAACCGCATCGAAGCTGGGGTTAAGTATCGAGAAGTTGTTTGCCGTACTTCTGGTTTTTGGGGCGGTGCAAGATATGTGGTTTTAGAGCGTTCCGTAAATGGGCTACGAAACCCGCGCCACGGAGCACACAGAGGATATTTGAGAAATCGATTGTAGGTCTGTCGCTGTTGCCGACGAAGTGTCTGTATTCGATTTTTCAGAAAACTCTGTGAGCTCTGTGGCAAAAAAGAAATGGAAGTAGATTTCGACAAAGAAATAGATACGCTTCTGCGAAATGCACACGGCGACGGCCCCGTACTGGTGGGTGATTTTGCGCCGTCTGATCACCTCGACGCGGACGTAATATCTGCTTTTGCCGAGAATGCGATGCCCGAGAATTCGAGAGCGTTGTATTCGGCGCATTTGGCGGAGTGTACGAGGTGTCGAAAAATTCTTTCCAATCTCTTAATGATGAATGCGGAAGAGGCTCCCGCGGCTGGCCCGTCTCTGAGCGCCATCACGATCGCAGAACGGAGCATCCCGTGGTACCGGAAATTATTTTTATTTCCAAGCCTGGCTTATGTGATGGGGAGCCTCGTTCTGCTCTTTGCGGGATTCCTTGGCTACACGGTCATCGAGAGGTCCGGTGCCGGCGACGATGCAGTCGTCTCGCAGGTATCTGAATCTGAATCGACACGGGGCGGTCCAAACGCTCAGGTTGACCGAGAACTTTCTTCCGCGAGCGTGGCGAATACCGCGGCGAACATGGCTCTTACAAATAGTTCGGTCTCGGCTAATACAAATGCTGCGACGGCGGCCGTAAGAACTCCGGATAGCGGCGCGGCCGGTCCAAAAGTGAGCGAGAATAATTTCGCACTGGATGGTGTGG
Organism: Pyrinomonadaceae bacterium; assembly: GCA_039934315.1. Classification (GTDB taxonomy): domain Bacteria; phylum Acidobacteriota; class Blastocatellia; order Pyrinomonadales; family Pyrinomonadaceae; genus OLB17. Next base: position 11,338 of record JBDTMK010000047.1, read on the forward strand.
ATACGTCGTCTGCAGACATCGTCTCCGCGCCTGCTCCGCCGCCATCATCCGTCGGGGCTGCCAAGCCCGAAAAGAAAGACGCTCCAGAGCGGGATGATATTGCGAAAGAAAAGGCTGAAAGCAAGTTGGCAGGAGCCCCGCTGCAGGAGGCTTCGAAAACTGATTCGATGCTGCAACAGGCTCCGGGCGCTGGGAATCAAAGCCAGGTTCAAAGCGGGCCGATGAGCCGGAACGAGCGTCAGTACAATCGTCAGGTCGAAAACCTCGATGGCCGCGAGCGTGCCGCGGCAGAGAAAAAGAGGGCCGCCGTTGCCCGCGACGAAGAAAGCTCCGTCGGGCGAAAAGTTGTACGCGGCAAAACTTTTGAACGTAAGCAGGGCGTTTGGTACGACACAACTTATCAAAGCCGACCGACGATTAATGTCCGACGCGGGACGGATGAATTCAACAGGCTCGACAGCGGGCTTCGTTCGATCGCGAACTCTTTGAGCGGCGTCGCCGTGATCGTCTGGGGTGCGAAAGCGTATCGGATACAGTGAATCGAGCTACGGAGCCGAAGTTCATATTGTCGCTAAAAGCGATTGACTCCTGACAGAGTCGGGCAATCACCAAATCGAATTAATAATTTCGATAGTACCTTCTCAACTTCTAAGGTCCGCCGCTCCCCGTGCACATTTTCTGTTTAGTCTTGAGATGAATTGTTTTTGCTCGGTGTTACCGAAAGTGAAAAGATGGAGCGTCACAAATTCATGGTTCGGCGCATCAAACCCGCATTAACTCTGCCTATGAAGTACGCTCTGATCGCCTTTACAATTTTTTACGTATTTCTTGTTTCGGCTTTTGCTCAGCCCGCCTGGCAAGCAAGTCTTGATTCGAAAATTCACTTTTATCAGACAACGGATTTCGGGATCCTGCTTGCGGGAACCGAGCGCAGCTTGTATGCGTTGGATGGCCAAACAGGTGAGCGCCTCTGGCGTCGCGAAACCGGCAGGATCGAAGAGACCGCCGTCACGCCGGTGCCCGATACGGATGTGATCCTGTTCTCGCAAGATCTCGGCAGCAAGTCGCGTCTCGAAGCGGTCGATCTCGTGAGCGGCTCGATGCTGTGGCAAAGCGATAAGGTCAAAGGGGACGTGTTGCAGCTTGCGGCGGATCCGGCGAACGATCTGCTGGCCGTCGTATTGGTGAAGGATCCGCACGGAGCGGCAAGCGAAGGTTTGAAACGAAAGCCGATCGTCCACGTTCTCCAGTTGTCGACGGGCAACGAACTTTGGAAAAAGGAGTTCGACGGCGAGATCGAGATGATGCCCTCGAGGTTTGGAGAGAACCTGGGCGAGATCGCTTACACGCTCGACAACTATCGAGCTCCGCTCATGGCCGATGGCCGCCTGTTTTTGTTTTACGAAGGAGCAACGAGCTATGACGCGCGTTCGGGCAGCGAAAAGGAGCGTGAGAAATTTCGTGTGAACGAAGGCGGCCTCGCGCTCACCGAAGCCGATCCCGTCCTCGATGACTCGAGGATCTTTATGTCGGGCCGCGGCCGCATTCGCGCCGTGAATCGTCGGACGGGAAATGTTGAATGGAAAGCCGACGACCTCGGGAATTGCGCTGAGATGGCGCTTATCGGCACCACCCTTTTTGTTAGAACAGGCGGCCAGTTTACTCGGTTAAAGGACGGTGAGACGGAATCGAAAGGCCCGTATGGTGTCTCCGCGATCGACACGCGTGACGGCAAGACGATTTGGCGGTTCAAAGGCGCAGACAAAGGCCTGACGAATTTCGTTTTCAGCGACGCGAACACGATCCTTATCGCTGATCGTGACGATCTCATGTCTATCGATGCGAAGACAGGAAAGCGCGGAGATTCCGTTGAGCACAAGATCGACAAAGCTCAATTCGTTTTGATCAACGAGCGCGGCGACGCGGTTGTCGGCGGGCGAGACGAGATCGCCGCCTTCAAGGTTGCGGACCGCAAAACCGCTTTGAATGCGGAAATCTGGCGTGTTCGCCACAAGCCGCCCG
>JBDTMK010000048.1:0-13176 GCA_039934315.1 Pyrinomonadaceae bacterium
CGATAGACTCGATAGACTCGATAGACTCGATAGACTCGATAGACTCGATAGACTCAGTTGATATAGCCATCCTCACTCGGAGCCGCGAAGAACTTCGGGTCCGTTTCGCCGATCTCTTCTTCGAGATTCCAGATCTCGAAAAGCGCGGGTGGGCATTCGGTGACGAAGCGGGATGGTTTCTGCAGTACTGTTTGGCGGTTGTAGTCGGTGATGAGCAGCGGGTAAGTGATGTAAAGCTCGTCCTTCGCGCGGGTCAGCGCGACATACCAGAGGCGACGTTCCTCTTCTTCGCTGTCGATCTCTTTCAAGCTTCGCGGCGAAGGAAATTTTCCTTCCGCGGCCCAGATAATAAAGACCGATTTCCACTCGAGTCCTTTCGCTTGGTGCACGCTTGTTAAGGTCAGCAGCTCGTCTTCTTCACCACCTGAGATCACGTCCTCACCGGTCAGCGGCTGCGCTTCGGCAAAGCGTTCGGTCGAAAGCAACGCGAGCTCGGATAAGAACGTCTCTGTCGAATCGTACCGATTCGCATACAATGCGAGGCCTCGAATATCCTCGGCGCGCGAATCCGCGTTCTCGTAATTCTCGACCAGGAATTGTTCATAGCCGCGCTCGAGGATCAGGGCGATCTGCTTCGACGGCTGCCCGCGGTAATTATCTGATACCAGGAGCTCGAGAAGTATGATGAAATCGCGCCATGCCGGTTTCGATCGAATGTTGGCGGGTGCCTCGATGCGACTTGGGATCAGTTCGGAACCGGTCGCGTCAGCAGGTGGTGCGGAGCCCGAGATCGGATCGACGTCCGACGAACTCGGCTCTCGACCACCCGTTAACGCAGGCGGTACTGACCTGCTGCTACCAGTACTCGAAAGAGCGATCTGTTCATAGATGCGATTGGCCGTCGCTCTGCCAATGCCTGGGATCATCTTCAGGATGCGTTTCCACGCAAGCTCGTCACGCGGATTCACGATCACGCGCAGATACGATACGACATCCTTGATATGCGCCTGTTCGAAAAAGCGGACACCCGATTGCACTCGATACGGAATTCCGCGGCGCGAAAGCTCGAGCTGCAATTCGATCGAGTGGTAATGCGAGCGATATATGACAGCGATGTCTTCGAGCGGCGTTCCGTTATCGCGCAGCTCCAAGATTCGCGCCGCGACAAACGCCGACTGCTGCTCGACATCGGAGCAGGGGACGAGCGCCGGCTTAAAGTCCCGAGACTTCTTTACGGCCGTCAGCAGCTTCGCGAATTGCTTGCGATTATTTGCGATCGAAACATTCGCGAGACCGAGGATCTCCGGCGTCGATCGATAGTTCGTCTCGAGTTTGAAAACTTCGGCCTCGGGATACCGTTTCGGAAATTCATAGATGTTTGCAAAGTGAGCGCCTCGCCAGGCGAAGATCGACTGAGCATCGTCACCGACGACCATCACGTTGCGATGCTTCACCGCAAGGAGATCGATCAGCTCCGCCTGCAGGAGATTAGTGTCCTGATATTCGTCAACCAAAATATGCTGAAACTGTTCGGCGTAAAGATCGGCGACCTCCTTTCGCTCCAGCAAAAGTCGTTTCATGTTGAGCAGCAGGTCGTCGTAGTCCATCACGTTCCGCTCGCGCTTTCGCTGTTGGTAAACAAAATCGACACGCTTGATCTGTGCAGTTAAAAGCTCGAAGTATGGATACTGACGGACAATGACATCGGCGAGATCCATATCCGTATTGTTGGCATAGCTGATGATGCTCTGGACGACCTCGGCTTTCGGAAAGCGTTTCTTTTTTGTGTCGATCGCCGCATCCTCGATGCAAAGATTCAGAAGATCGCGTGCGTCCTCCGAATCCAGAATCGAATAATTCGAGTCGTAACCGATCGACGTCGCATGCCGCCGCAGCATTAGATTTGCTATGCGATGAAACGTTCCGCCCCAGACGCGATGCACGTTCTGCGATCCGGTCAGGCCTTCGACCCGCCGGAGCATTTCGCGAGCGGCCCGGTTGGTGAATGTCGCGAGTAATATCCGCTGCGGTGAGACGCCCTGCTCGATGAGATAGGCGACACGATACGTTATCGCCCGCGTCTTTCCGGTTCCCGCACCGGCGACGACGAGCGCGGCTTTCGGCTGCGATGTGACGACGCGAAACTGCTCGTCGTTCAGCTCCTGCTTGTAACGGGTCAGCCTCTCCGGCAACCCGCTGCCCGAATCGCGTTTTATTACGTATTTTGCCATCTAAATTGTGTTTCACTTATAGCACGGCATGCCGCAGAGAGGAAGGCGAGAATAAAAAAGGCAAAGGCGGGAGAAGAAGGCATAAGATTTTCAGCCGCGGATGAGAAAGACGGGACACGCGAAACAAGATTTTTCTGTCGCGGATCTGCGCGGATACCGCGGACAAAAACCCACAAGGGTCTTATCTGCATCATCAGCGAACGAGCCTTCATATTTCATTTTGACTGCATCGAATCAGGCCGTGCTTGTAAATTGTTTTCGATCACGCGGCTGGCCGGCCGCGCCGAAATCTCAAGAAAATCAATGGTTTGCTTGCTGGCATGTACGTTGCAATACAGTTCGCCGGAACTTACGAACGAGCGAAGGGGGAAGGCGATGTCAGCGATTGTTCTGGGCGGAATTCAAAGCAGGCGGACCAGTAAGCGGATTCGGCCGAGGCCGATAGCCCAAAAGGTTTTTGTTGCACCGCCTGAATCTAGAGCGGTCCGTTATCGACGCGTCGCTCGAAAAGCTTTCTTTTGGTCATCTATCCTTGCAGTCATTGTTTTTGTCATCGGCGCGGTCGCATCTGTTCTCTTCTATAACCACTACGCATCGATCGTCGAAAAGCGAGTCAACGCCGGATTCTGGCAGACGCGGGCTGGCATGTATGCGGCGCCGTATCAAATCCGAAAAGATCAGCAGGCATCACCTGACACGATCGTCGAGCTCCTTCGACGTGCCGGATATATAGAAGGTAACCCGCAGGGAAACACCTGGAGCGGATCCTTTGAGCGTACCGGAAACAACTTAGAGATCACGACCTCGGACGCTTACAACCTCGATCTCGAAACAACCACGATCAAATTCACCGGGAACAAAATCTACGAGATTCGGCAAAACGGTGTGCTGGCGGATAATTATCAGATCGAGCCGGAGATGCTGTCCGGCCGGTCCGAAACAAAACGAGCCAAGAACCACGTTCTGAAATTCGAAGAGATTCCAGAACATCTACGGAACGCGATGATCGCCGCGGAAGATCAAAGGTTTTTCGAGCATCATGGTCTCGACCCACGGGGAATCGGACGGGCGGTCGTCGCGAACCTGAGTGGCCGCGAAATAAAACAGGGCGGCTCAACGATCACGCAGCAGCTCGTCAAGAATACATTCCTCACTCCTGAAAGATCTTTCACTCGAAAATTTGCCGAAGCATTCCTGTCCGTCGCACTCGAAAATAAAATGTCCAAGCAGGATATTTTTGCCGTCTATTGCAATGAAATTTATCTCGGGCAATACGGAGCCAGCGGCGTGCACGGGGTGGAGCAGGCAGCTCGCGCATATTTCGGCAAAGAGCTAAAGGACGTGAACCTTGCCGAGGCTGCGACGATCGCGGCGCTGATAAAAAATCCGCGTGCTTTCTCACCGCTAAAGAATCCTGAAAATTCGAAGATGCGTCGCAACTGGATACTTGGCCGCATGCACGATCTTGATCTCGCGAACGATGGTGACATAGAGCTTGCTAAAACCGGGGAGGTGAAGCTCTCACCGCCGAAAACGAGCGACCGATCGATCGCTCCGTATTTCGTCGATGCGGCGATGCGCGAGATAACAGAGAAGTTCGAGGGCGATTATCTCAACTCGAATTTCAACACACGCGTTTACACGACGATCGATACACAGATGCAGACGATCGCTGAAAAGTCGGTCGCGAAACATCTTGACGGCCTCGACAAATATTTTGCGAAAAAAGGCAAACGTCTTCAGGCAAGCATTGTCGCACTCGATCCGCGTACCGGCCATGTTCTTGCGATGGTGGGCGGGCGCGATTATCGCGAGTCGCAGTTCAATCGCGCAACTGACGCGCTTCGTTCTCCGGGTTCGACGTTCAAGCCGATCGTTTACGCGACGGCATTCGAGCGCGGGATGACTCCGATAAGTGTTGCGGCAGATCGACCGACCGAGTTTTTTATGAGTGGTGGAAAGACTTACGAGCCGGCGAATTATCATGACTCGTATTCGATGCACAACATCACTCTCAAATCGGCTCTTGTGAAATCTTCCAATGTCATCGCTGTTAAAACCGCAATGGATGTCGGTCTCGCATCGGTAGCGAAAAAAGCACGGGACTTTGGATTTCAGAATGTTGAAGCATGGCCGTCGATGGCGCTCGGGACGTCGGAGGTGACCCCGCTCCAGCTCGCTGCCGCGTACGCGGTGTTTGCGAACGGTGGCAGCAGCGTCCAGCCAACGTTCATCGACAAAGTGGTTTCGGGCAGCGATGAGACGCTACACCTTTCGAATCCGAACAGCCGCCCGATCATAAAAGAACAGACCGCCTATATGGTGACCGATGCGCTGATGGATGTCGTGAGGCGCGGCACCGCAGCAAAGGCCAACGGAGCGTTAGGAAAGTCCGTCGTGTTCGCCGGCAAAACCGGCACCACAAAGGACGGATGGTTCGTCGGCTACACGCCGAATCTCGTAACGGTCGCCTGGGTCGGCTTTGACGATAACGAAGATCTGCATGCGACAGGCGGCGACATCGCCCTTCCGTTATGGGTCGATTTCATGCGCGACGTGACTCAGCTCCGACCGGAATACGGCGGATCGAGTTTCGCAATGCCGAAAGGATTGACGCAGGTAGTGATAGATCCGGAAACCGGCATGGCAGCCGGGGATTTCTGCCCGCAACGGGAGACCGCTGTCGTGCCGACATCCGCCGCGACTTTCGTTAAATGTTTCAAGCACGAGCCGATGCAGAACATGTACGCGATGAACGAAGTTAACGAAACCGTTCCTTACGAAACCACGATCGCAGCCGTAAACGTAGAACCTCAGATCCAAACCGACACGCGTCACATCGTGACATACGAAGATTATTCCCAAGGTGACGACAAGCTAAACATACGTAGGCCCACGTCTGCCTCTGAACAGCCGCCTCCACCGCCCGTAACGCGGCGGAGCACCGTCGATGAATCCGACCTCGACGCCTATGAGCGTAATCTTGAAAAACTCAAGAAGCGGGAGTAGTAAGCGAAGATTCAACCGCGGATGCTGCGAATGGATGCCGATCAAAAACAGGATCTGAAAAGATTTTCAGATCGTGTCTGGAGTCTTTTGAGTCGTCTGTTTGGCGGTTCGATTTAAGAAAGCGGAAACCGCCAAACACACGAATCACTCTAAAAGAACGAAATTGAAAAGTCTGTCCCGATAACTAGGCATTGGATGCTCGCTAAGGCTGGCGAATTCATTTCTTGTTTCGTGTCCGCTGGCTCGCAAACGCGAATAGGGCGGATCTGATTTTATCTTTTCAGATCCGCCCGAATCCTTCCCATCCCCACCAATCCGCGTTCAAAAAAAACGGACGACCACGACTATTTGATCTTCGGAGCTTTCGCGGTCCGTGTCCCTTGAGCCAATGACAAACCGGTGACAACCCCCGCCGCGTCTTTCTCAAAAGTAATATTCGCCTTTACTTCCGGAATGGTGAACTCGGTCGCCGAAACGGGCTCGAGGACATGCTTCTCTTGTCCCGGAAATTGCGCGAATAACTTATCTCCTTCTTTCGTGATCGTCAGAACCATTCTGGCGTTGACCTGATACTCGCCGACATAAGCATCGAAGACAGCAGCATCGACCTTCGCTTCTTTCCCTTCGAGCCGTCTTGCGACTTGCACAGCATTCGCATTTAAAGGATCCAGCTCCGCTGCCTTCTTATAATTTACGAGTGCGAGATCCTTCTGTCCGTCTGCAAGATAGGCTTCGCCGAGTGAGTCGTACGGGTTAGACGCCGCCGGGAACATCTCGACATTCAGCTTAAAGACCTCGATCGAATCCTTTAAACGATTAGAGCGCATCAGCTGATATCCAAGCGTATTCAGCTCGCCTTCCGAAAAATCGTACGTCTGAGAATTGACTCCTTTCAGCTTTCGATATTCGGCGATAGCCGACGCGACATCCTTATCAACCGCAATCTTGTACAACGCTTCTGCAATCGATTTCTTCGGCAGCTCGGGTTCTTGCCCGTTAAGGATCGCGATGATCGAACTCGTTATCTTTCCCTGATATTGTCCAAAGCCGACGTTGTCCAGAATGATCACGGTCTGCCGCATATCGACAGCTCTTGTCATCAAAGAGTTGAAACCGTTGATGCCTCCGCTGTGCGAAATGACCTTCATCTTCTGGTCCGTTGTCCCGATCGGCGCCTCCGTAATTCCGACGCCGTAACCGTAATTTGAAAGACCCGGTGTGAACATCAGTTTCCTGCTTTCCGCCGACAACACGGTCCCTTCATGGAGCGCCTGTTCCCACTTATAAAGATCCTCGACGGTCGAATATATCGAGCCCGCCGCGTACGGCAAAGACATATCCAGGTAGGCTGCATTGATAAAACCCTCGCGCGTTTTCTGATAACCGCTCGCACGTTTTTCGAGGAGGGTCGCGTGATGGTCGTAACCCGTGTTCGTCATCCCGAGAGGTTTTAAAATTCGATCCGCCAAAACCGTTTCGTATGACTTGCCAGTGACTTTTTCGATGATCGCCCCGAGCAGCGTATAGCCCGAATTGTTGTAACTGAATTTCGAGCCCGGCTCGAATTCGAGATCGCCGCTCGCAAATGTTTTCACGAAATCCAGAACGCTGTACGCATCACGGCTGTGCTTAGGGAAGAACTCGGGGTTGCTGGTGTAGCTCGGGATCCCCGAAGTGTGATTCAGAAGTTGATGAATGGTAACTTTGCCGCCCGTGTCCTTTCTATAATCGGGCAGATAATCGCTCAGCTTTCCATCGAGCTTGATCTTACCTTCCTCGACCAGCTGTAAAATCAGCGTCGCCGTAAACTGCTTGGTGATCGACCCGATCCGGAATTTCGTGTCCGGCCCGTTCGGTATCCCCCATTCCATATTTGCCATTCCGAAGCCTTTCTCGTAAACGACTTTGCCCTTCTCCGCCACCAGCACCGACCCGTTCAACTGTCCGTATTCGGAATACTGCTTCAGCAGTCCATCGATCTTCTTTTGCACATCCTTCTGTGCAAACGCACTCGTCGCGGTAACAAACGCAACAAGTAATAAAGCAAAAACTCTGGCGGTATTCATGAAGTTTATTTCTCCGTCTAAATTTGGAATGAGCCCGAATGGAATGTTCGACTGACGGGGTTTACGGGGAGGAGTGGGAATTTGTTCCGGGAAAGTTGGAAATAGCGAGAGGTGAGGGGAGATTTAACCGCGGATGACGCGGCTTGAAGTGGATAAAACAGGGTCCGAAAAGATTTGTCAGAGCCTGCGGCGTTTTCTTGTTTCGTGTTGATTCGTGTGCTTGTATGTTTTGAATGGCGGTCTTATTCGTGTCGTTTAGTGGTTGCTTCATTCGTGCCTTTTAGTGTGAGTTCGTGGTTTCAGTTCTTAAGATAGAACAACCACGAAATCTCACGAAACGACACGAACAGAAAGAACACCAAACCGGAAAGTGCTCGAAAGTCCGGGCCATGACTTCGTTGCTTCGTGTTTTCGCTTTTCTTGAAACGAACAACTAGACACACGAATCAACACGAACAAGAAACTCATATCCGCGGCAAGATTTTGCCCTTGACGCATCCTGCTAAATAGGTAACTATATAGTTACCTAATAAGGAGGCTGTAAAAATGAACTTGGATAATCTAACGCTAGACGTAGAACAGAGTGTCGAGGTGAACGCGGACATCGGAGAAGTTTTTAAGGGTGTGCTGCATCGTCTCGGTGAGGGCAATACGCGGCCGGATGGGGTCAGCATGGACATGACGTTGGAAGAATGGGCAGGCGGCCGTTGGTTTCGCGATCGCGGCGAGGGCATTCAGCATCTTTGGGGACATGTGCAGGTGATAAAGCCACCCGTGCTCATCGAGTTGAGCGGCCCGATGTTTATGTCGTACCCGGCGTTGAACCACATTGAAGTTAAGATCGACCAGATCTCGGGCGGGGCAAAGGTGACGCTTCGGCATCGCGCGCTGGGGATGATCGATCCGCAGCATCGCGAAGGTGTTGGCGAAGGCTGGAAGCATTTGCTCGAAGCGGTGAAGGGTGATTTTGCGCGTTCGGCAGCGGGATCTTCGTGACCCGTGCGACGCGAGTAAGTGTGGAAGGCGTGGACGAAGGTTTGCCGCGGATTACGCGGATCGAAGCCGATCTGCATCAGAGTTTTCAGAGCTGCTTTCATCCGTCCTATCGGCGTCGGCGGTTGATCTTCGATCACTAGAAAGATTTACCAACCGACGTGCCTGCCGTCGAAGGATTTTCGAATTTTGGGTAACGATAACGACATCGTCTGGAAAGCGCTTTCTGATCCGACTCGGCGCAAGATCCTCGACGTCTTGCGCGCGGGGCCGAAGACTACGACGGAAATTGTCGAGGCGTTTCCTGACATGACAAGACATGCCGTGATGAAGCACATCGATGTGCTCCGTTCGGCGTCGTTGATCAATACACGGCAGGATTCGACGAGGGATGGGCGGACGCGTGAGAACTCGCTGAATCCAGTTCCTATACGGCAGATATATGAACGCTGGATGGGACCGTTTGCGGAGTTGTGGTCAAGCACGTTGCTTCGTCTCAAAGAAGACGTCGAGAAAAAGAAACGGTGAATGGCGGGTAAGTCATTGACCGCAGATGACACGGATAGAACGGATTAAAAAAGATCTGCAAAAGCTTTATTTAGATTTATTCTGATCTGCTCGATCTGCGTCATCTGCTGTTAAATGAGCTTGCCCGCCCGGAGTTGAAAGGAGACAAACTAATGCAAGCTGAAACTAGAAAGATGAGAATAGCGGATTCGATATTGATGGAGATGGATCAGGAGGCGGAGACTACGAGACGGCTTTTCGACGTGATACCGGATGACAAGCTGAGTTGGCGGCCGCATCCGAAGGCGAGGTCTCTCGGGGAATTGGCGATGCATATCGCGACGATACCTGCGAGCGTGGCCGGGATTGCTGAACTCGATTTCAAGGAGGCGGGCACGTTTCCGGTGGATCCAGAGGCGACGAGTCGGGCGCAGCTCCTGGAGGTCTTTGAGGAGAGTTTAAAGAAGGGAAAGCAGATCGTAAATTCAACCGACGACGCTCGGGCGGTGGCTGAGTGGAAACTCACAAAGGACGGGACGACATTGTTCGCGATGCCGCGAATCGGATTCTGGCGCTCAATCCTGCTGAATCACAATTATCATCATCGCGGTCAATTGTCGGCGTATCTGCGGGAGCTGGATGTTGTGCTGCCTTCGATCTATGGACCGAGTGCGGATGTGAATCCGTTTGGTTGACATGCGGAATGCGGAACGCGGAACGCGGAATGCGGAATTGGATCGGCGATAGCGCACCTTTTGGCCACGAATTGGACGATAGTTCACGTGGCTTCGTGTGAATTAGCGGTTCTGGTCTTTAACGCCTTGAGAACTGAACCAGGAACTAACACTAACGCACGCGAGAAGAAGTAACGACGAAACTCGAACGATACGAAACACGAATCACATTCGACCAAAGCGATAGGGAGAAATAAAGAGATGTCAGACAAAGAAGCGGCAAAAATGAAGACCCCCGAGATAGTGTCACCGAAGGAGTGGCTCGCATCAAGCGAGAAGCTGCTCGTGAGGGAGAAGGAGTTGACCCGTGCCCGCGACGCACTCGCTGCCGAGCGTCGACGGATGCCGTGGATGGCGGTCGAGAAGGATTACACCTTCGAAGGGCCGTATGGTAAGGCGAGCCTACTCGACCTTTTCGACGGGCGTCGTCAGTTGATCATCTATCGCGCTTTCTACGCGCCGGATGTTACTACCTTCCCCAAGTCGGGCGGCGCGTATCCTGATCGTGCGTGTGTTGGTTGTTCCTTCGTGGCGGACCAAGTCGCGCATCCCGCCCACCTGAACGCGCGGGACACAACGCTCGCCTTCGCATCGCGCGCACCTCAAGCCGAAATCCAGAACCTGAAGAACAAGGATGGGCTGGGATCTGATCCCCTGGTACTCGCTTACCGACGACTTCGACAAAGATTTCGGTGTCGAACACTGGCATGGCCACAATGCGTTCATCCGTGACGGCGACAAGATCTTCCGCACCTACTTCGTCAAATCCCGCGGAGACGAGGCGATCGGGACGACATGGAGCTATCTCGACATGACCGCTCTCGGGCGTCAGGAGGAGTGGGAGGACTCACCCGAAGGCTATCCAAAGACGCCGCCCTATGAGTGGTGGAACTATCACGACGCGTATCGCGAAGGGGAAAGCACAGGAGCAGGATGTTGTCACTAGCCGCATCCAAATGTGAATGCTCTCATGGCCCGCCATCGAGTTTTCGGTCTCTTACCTTTGTTAAGTGGGTGACACCCGGACTGATCTTCGCACTGGTTCCGAAATGTCCGCTATGCATCGCCGCATATGTCGCGATCGGAACAGGGATCGGAATTTCGGTTTCGACGGCGACCTACATTCGGCTCGGACTCCTGATATTTTGTGCCGCGTCATTGTTGGTTCTTGTCACGACATCGCTTCGCTATCTCGCGAAGCCGCGGTTGTAGAACCCGTATTTGGACCTTGGATGGAGTAAGGAACTGAGAAAAAATGCCTCGCATGTGATGACGCATGCGAGGCTAATTAGCTCAAGGCTTAATGAAAGCTTGTGAATTGTCCAAAAGAAAATCGTAAAGGCGGGGGAGTTCCAGGAAACATTCTTGCGGTAGACCGGATTCGAGATTATTTTCTTATTTTGAACGCGGATCGGGGTTGTTTCGCGGTTTCAGTTTCCTAAAGCCGGAACCACAAACTCATACGAAGGAAAGACGAATCACTGATCACACGCAAAAAACACGAAGGAGGAAAATACTCAGATCAGGATCTAATCCGAACGATTGTGGATTCCTTTTTGATCATTTTGTGTAGCAAAATTGTAACATTCGACATACAAGTTTATGGAGGAATTTATGGACCCGAATGTACGTGCACCGAGCGACCTTTCTGCAACCGCGGTTTCGGAAGGTATTAACAAGATAGATTTTACGGGCGGCGACGCCGCGGGGAACGTAGTTTATGAAGTCTGGCGAAGGCACGGCGACACCGTCGATTGGTATCTGCACGGGACGACGGCGGGCCCCTCTTTTGAAGATTCGGAGGTGAAGCCGGGCCAGTACTACGAGTACAAGATCCGTGCGGTAATGGGAGAGTCCGCATCGGAATTTTCGGAGAGCGCGGTGGCTTATGGGAAGTGAGGGGAGTGATGAGTGATAGGTGACGCCCAAGGCTCCCCTCCTTGCTTAGGAGGGTGGTAGCCGCTTCGGCTGACGGGGGTGGTAGTTAAACAAGAATCTGATTTTTCTGAACCCCGCTTCTTAACAAGTTAGGGAGCTTTTCGGGCGGCCTCATTTAGAAGTGCCGAAACTTTCCTATCGTTTAATCTCCGCAACAAAACTCCCGGAGGGAATCAATGATCGATCACTTAAAGTATTGTTTCGTCTTTTTACTTGTACTTGTCATTACCGCGTCGGCGCATCAGGTCTCTCGTGCCGATCGCATCACTGCCGTCCTCGAGCCTGACATCAAGGCGGCCATGGACGCGGGGAAGATACCATCGTGCTCGATCGCGCTTGTGGACGGCGATGCGATCGTGTGGCAGAAGGCGTACGGCTACTCAAACCTTTGGGCCAAGTCGCCGGCGCAGCTCGGATCTGTTTACCTTATCGGCTCCACTTTCAAGGCGATGTCGACGATGGCGCTTCTGCAGTTGATGGAGGAGGGAAAGTTCAAGCTCGATGATCCGGTGAATCAATATCTCGGTGACATCAAGATCAAAGGCGAAGACCCGAAGAATCCCGTCACGTTTCGCCACATCCTTACGCACACTTCGGGAATGCCGACAGACTTTGGAGGCTTTCCAATTTGGGAGGACGAGATGCCGCCGAAACTGGAGGATTATATGCGTTCGTCGTTGCGCGTCGAGCGTCCGCCCCTCGAGAAAGAAGTCTATTCGAACATGGGATATTCACTTATCGGCTACCTTGTCCAGAAACTTTCCGGCAAGCCCTTCAAGGAGTTCATCGCCAAACATATTTTCAAACCCCTCGAGATGACCGATACGGAATTCAATCCGCGTCCCGATATAGACGAGCGTATGGCAATGCCTTACGTTCCAGATGAGAAGACAGGCGAGCTGAAGGCGTTCTATAAAGTTCGTGCGACGGTCTGGCCGGCAGGTTTGGTTTGGGGGACGGTCGGGGATCAGGCGAGGTGGCTGATCACGAATCTGAACGGAGGCAGTTATAAAGGCAAACGAATAATCAGCGAAGCGACATTCGATCAAATGCTGACTCCTCAATTCGCGAAGTTCAAAGGCCCAGTCGAAAAATTATGGGGGCGGAAGCGAAGCCAATTTTAGATTGACGTGGTGGACGGAGGACCGCGGCGGCGAAAAATATTTCGCGCATAGCGGAAGTGTTCCGGGCTACACCGCGTTCCTGCAGGGCAACCGTACGAGACGTCTCGGCATTGCAATTCTCACAAACGGGAATCGCTCCCATCCATATTTGATCAAGCTCGCCGACAGGGCGATCGAGGTTTTGAAAAGTGAGAAGTGAGTGCGAAAAGGCAGGTGCCAGGTGCCGAAAAACATTCCCCTCCTTCTAAAAGGATGGGAGGCTTTGCGAAGGCGGCATTCTGTCAGTACCGAGAGCGGTATTGACCGGGTCGCGCGGTGACAATCTCGGCTCGATCCATAACAGAGAAACCCGGTCGCTACCGCTCTCGGTACTTACAGGACCAGCCTGTCCCATCTCAATTCGCTCGCTGTCTATCACTCTCTCTCGTCGTCCAGATAGCGATCAGCCTCTTCCTGCTTTCCATCTTGGCTTCGAAATCAGGCAAGGATTTCACGAGCTCTTCCAAATGAATCAGAAAGTCAGGCTCGCGAAACAGCTCCCGAACTTCCGGTAAAAACTCGGCGATCTTTGCAT
>JBDTMK010000049.1:0-13064 GCA_039934315.1 Pyrinomonadaceae bacterium
CGGGTCGGCCGACGCGAGCATCTTCTGGAGGAACTGGTTGATATTCTCAGCTTTATCACGCTGACGCTGCGCGATCCGGGCTTGACGTCTCGTCGATGCCAAGCCCGCGGAGAGCGCCACCACTAGCCCCGTGCCCGCCGCGACCGCCGCCGTGTGTCGCTGAACAAATTTCGTAGTTCGGTAGGCTAACGTGTCCTGCCGCGCCAGTACCGGCATTCCCTGCAAATGGCGCTCGATATCGCCGGCGAATAGTTCGACCGACGAGTATCTGCGCTCCGGCTCCTTACGAATCGCCATCAGTATTATGTTGTCCAGATCGCCGCGGAGCTGTCTGCCCACGACATGCCGATCCTTTCTCTCGCCGTGCGCGACGCAAAGGCTCGGCCTCAATGGCTCTCCGGAGCTGGTCGAGACGGAGAATCCGGCAAAAGCTCCTCCGTCAAGGGCCGGTAAATGGGGAAAACGGAAGCCGATCGGGATGATTGACCCCGATCGGCTTTCGTCTGTCATCCAACGGTTTTCGGAACCAGCCTACTCGATTTGCGCAACAACTCTTCCTACAATATCTCCTCGCCGATTCTTGATCGGCATCGGCGAAAGCTCCGGCAGATCATCGGGCAACAATATCCCCACACGTTTCAATATCGCAACTGCAACGACGGGACGCGCGCGCTTGTCATCGCCGTCTTCGATCTTTAATGCGATCCCCAACCCGGTCGGATATTTTTCGGATGGAAGAACGCCGCACAACCAAACGCCGTCCGCACCAACTTTTGAAATGATCTTCCCCGGAGCGGCCTGCATCAGCATCGTGTCCAGACGTTCTACGCCGCCTATCAGTTCGGGGAAGTTCGTCATTGCGGACACAATGCGCGAGCAAGCGTCGCGAACATTCCGCGGAAATTTTTCGGGCGGAGAAATTAGATTCAGGAAGCTTTTCGCCATGGCGGTTAGAGGCATAGCAAAGTTTGGGGCCGCACAGCCGTCAATCCCGATCTTAATCTCTTCGGCTGGAACTTCTGCGAGCAGCGACATCATTCCGAGTATTTCCTTCTGGACGGGATTATCGGTGGCCGTGTAAGTCGCCGTGTCAGCCTCGATGTATTTTGCGAGAGCGAGCATAGCCGCGTGCTTGCCCGAGCAATTGTTGTGGAGCTGATTGGGATATTCGCCGGCCCTCAACATGCGCTCACTCTCCTTTTCATTGAACGGCAAGTGTGTCCCGCATTGAAGCTGTCCTTCTGCAAGTCCCGCTCGTTCCAGCATTAGCTTTGCGACTCGAACGTGGCGTGCTTCACCCGAGTGCGATGCGCAGGCGAGAGCGATCTCCTCTTCCGAATACCCGAGCTCGTCGCATGCGCCGCTTGTGATAAACGGCATCGCCTGAAAAGGTTTGCAGGCGGATCTAAAGAAAGTGACCGTGTCGGGTTCACCGAGGCTTAGTACGGTTTCATTCTTTCCATTGAGTGCGATCAAATGGCCGTGATGGACGGACTCAACAGTTTCGCCGCGGATGACGTTTGCAAGAATTACAGATTTCATGAGTTGGCCTCCGGCTTCACGCGGAGGAGTGATATTACGAAAAGAAAAATCTTACACATCCGGTTGGGCTAAAGCCCAGATCATCTCGCGGCCCTAGCTCAGGTTAAAGCCGGAGGCCTTCATCCTTTCGCACCACGGCGTCTCGGCGTCTCAGCGTCAGGCACACGACGCGCGGCCTCGATCATTTCAGCGGCGTGCTTCCGGGCCGACTCGGTTATCGTCCCACCCGCCAGCATTCGGGCGATCTCTTCTACGCGGTCATCGCCCGTGAGCTCGCGAATGCCAATCGTCGTTTTGTTTCGGCCCAAACTTTTTTCAACGGCGAAGTGCCGGTGCGCGAGCGATGCAACTTGAGGCTGATGCGTGACGCACAAAACCTGCTGCGACTGCGCGAGCTGCTTTAGCTTCAGACCTACGGCCTCGGCTACACGTCCGCCGATGCCGGCGTCGATCTCATCGAAGACCGCCGACTTTTCACCGTCGCGGGTTTTCGCAGACGTTTTCAAGATCAACATGAGGCGCGACGCTTCTCCGCCGGACGCTACTTTAGCGAGCGGCTTGGGCGACTCGCCGGGGTTTGCGGAAAAGTAGAACTCGACACGGTCAAAGCCACGAACTGAGAAGCTTTGCGTCCTATCTTCGGAGAGTCCCGAAGTTGGTTGATTGCGAGTCGATGACTGCCGATCCAAGACGCCACCCGCTTCTACAAGCTCCGACAGGGCCGCGACCCTTACTTCAAATTGCGCCTTTTCGAGGGCGACGGTTTTGAGGTTTGTCTCAACTTCTTTTTCGAATTTCCCCGTCGCGGCAACGCGACGCGCGTGTAACTCGCTTGCAGCGTCGACGTAAATCTTTTCCTCCGCCGCTAGTTTTTTCCGAACTTCTTCTTCACGAAACTCGGCGGTCTCGATATTCTCGAGCCGCTCTTCGGATTCGGTTAAATGAGCAAGAGCGGACTCGACCGCGCCGCCATATTTTCGCGACACGCGAGCGATCTCCGCCAGCCGAGTTTCAATTTCTTCGAGCCGTGTCGGCGAGAACTCAATATGATTTCTAAAATCGCGCGCGGTCGTCGCGAGATCTTCAATGACAGCGCGGGCCGTCTCGAGCGGCTCGCGATATTCCGCGAATCTCGAATCGTACTCGGCAAGCTCGTTGATCTTTCTTACCGCCTTATCAAAAGTTGCGATGGTCGATTCATCCTGCTCGTAAAGGAGGGTGTAAGCATCGTCGCTCAACGTCGAAAGTTTCTCGACGTTATTCAAACGGCGCTTCTCGTCGCCGAGCTCCACTTCTTCACCCGGCTTTAGTTCCGCGCGGCGGATCTCATCGACCTGAAATCTCAGAATATCCAGAAGCTGAAGTTTGTCCGATTCGTCGTGTCGAAGATTCGCCAACTCTCTCCGCGTCGACGCCCATTGACGGTAGGCCGCCGCGGTCCGGCTGCGTTCATCCTCAACTCCGGCAAAAGCGTCTAGAATTTCAAGATGCGTCGCCGGATCAAAAAGCGATGCCTGATCCCCTTGGCCGTGTATGTCGACGAGGTGATGCCCGACCTTCTTCAGAAAAGTCTGCGTAACGAGCTGGTTGTTGATAAAGACGCGGTTCCTGCCTGAGACTGACAGCTCGCGGCGGACGATCAGTTCTGAATCGTCGATCTCGATTCCGCTTTCGTCGAGAATGCCCGGAAGCTCCGTGTTCTTACCCACAAAAAATAGGCCTTCGATCGTCGCAGTCTGCTCGCCTTCTTTTATAAGATCGGCCGAAACCCTCTCACCCGTGAGTGCGGCGAGGCTGTCGACGATGATCGATTTACCCGAACCGGTCTCGCCCGTTAGAACATTCAATCCCGAGCCGAACTCGACCTCAAGCACATCGATCAAAGCGATATTTTTTATCTTGAGCAGCGTGAGCATCGGGTTAGCAAATAGTAAATCGGCGTAGTAAACAGTTAATCGTTAATCGTAAATAGTAGCCCAGAAAAACAAGCTAAGGAATCTGTTATTGCAGCGTAGCCGCGGTGCTCCAGTTACAATTTACTATTGACGATTTACCAGCGAGCCTTTCGCCCATTTCCCTACCGAAAAGATCGCGTCGGGAGGAAATTGTTTCTCTAGATCGGGTGCTTTCCAATCGATCTGCCGCGATTTTTTATAAAACAGCAGGTCCGCAAAATCCCCAGGCTTCGGTGCATTTCCGGTTCGGGAGACAACATTGAAATCGGCAGCATTAAATTCCGTTAGGCCGATGTAGGCGGAGAGATTGCCGATCTGTCGAATGTATGCCGGAGAGACAAATTCAGCTCGACGGCGCTCGACATTTATGCCGATGTCGGCGGTGGTAAATTGGTCAGGCTTCGAACGATCGATCACCGTCGCATTGCGAAAAATAAAATAAAAGAGCGAACCGGAAGAATTCGCCGGCAGTGATTCGTAATTTGCAGGGCTAAGATTTTTCTCGGTTTCATCGGCGATCGACTTGAGTGCCGTAAGTATCGCCGTGAAATTCATTTTCACGAGAAACATCTCGTCGCTGCCTTGCAGTGCGCCAGTCTCGATCAGGATCACAGGCGTTCCCCACGCAGAAAAATTATCCCCGAACGCTGTCGGCGTCCACTCGTCGCCATAGCGGCCGATGTGTCCCAGCATGTATGGCTGGATCGCGGCCACCATCGCGGAAACGAGTCTTTTATTTCGCTCGTGTCCCTCGCTAGTTGTCTTCGCGGCGTCGCCGTAAACAACAAGGAATGAGATCGCGGCCTGATTGTTCGTCGGTCCGGCAGTCGTCAGCGAATTCTGGTTGTGAAGGTTGAAGCCGATTTGCGGCGACCACTCGTCGCGGAGTTTTTTTAAGAGTATGGCTTCCGGCGTTTGCAGATTTTGCGCATCGCGATTGATGTCGATGCCCTGAAGGTTACGACGCTGGTAAAATTCAGTCCCGTCGGGGTTCAACATCGGAACGGCGCGGATCGTCATCGCGCTTTCGATCTTTTTCACCCAGTCCTTGTCGCGATTCTTTTGCAGAACCGTAAACATATCGATCAGCGCGGATGTCGCGGTTGGCTCATCGCCATGCATTTGCGACCACAAGAAAACTTTCAGCGGGCCCTTTCCGAATTCGACCTGGTAGATCTCGCGGTTAGCAAAGCTGCGGCCGACCTCGTCCACCTTAATCCCGATCTTCTTCAACCCTTCAAGGTATTTTTGCAGATCCTTGTGCCTTATATTCGAGGGAAGAATCGTCGCGACGTGCTCGCGTTCCCAGATCGCAACAAGCTCGGTGGGCGTTTGGGCGATGGTGTTCATTAAGAATGTTATGAAAAGAAGTGCGAGGGTGACCGCTCGGTTCATACGTGAGAGATTAGCACGCACAATCGCGCTGTCGGTAGTGTCGAGAAGTACTGCGTCCGAACGGAGCAAAAGGAAGATATCAAGCGCATCCCATGGCGGGTGTTTGGATTTCAACTACCTACGACCGACGTGCCTGAACAGAGGCACTAGTGCTTTACTTTTGTTGGAGACGGAATTGGCTAATCAAGCTGAATTGGCAGGAACGATAAAGTTTCTAGTCTTGCGAAAGCACTCGCTCTACCGGCGAGTATTTTTCGTTGTCGTTTGAAGTGTTCAACCCCTCGCTTGCGTCATTGGCGAAGCTGGGCGCGAGTTGTGCCTTATCTATTCGTTCGACGTTTATGGTGATCTTCCTGTCGCGATCCGGAAATTTGGTTCTGAACAGTCGTCCGAGGTATGGAACCAACTCGAACCACTGGATGTAAGTGAGCGCGGACATCACAAATGCCATAACCAGGATCAAGACGGGAAATGACTGAAGGAGATTGGTGGTAAATACCCAGCTGAAGAGAATGTTAAGAGGGAAGGATGAAGCGATCAGGATCATCCAGCAGACAGTGAAAACGTCCTGTGCTCCAGTCATCCCGGAGATGATCGTCAAAGTAAGCAAGGCGCTTTGGAAAATAAGCCAGATTCTTTTCATCGCAGGAAGGTAGGGATATGGACGGGAAGGTAGTCGCCTTAGCAATTATAGGTACCGCGCGATTTCGGTGTCAAAATAATTCTTCACCTGTCGTATCGCTTCGCCGCCTATCGACGGCCCCGAATCACACGGAGGACCTCGGCAACACTCCAGGCCTGGGCCGGGCAACCACGCGGATTATGAGGTGGATCCGCATCAAAGATCTCGGAGATCTGCCCGATTCCGGCCTCGCTCAGATGCTTTTTGAATCCGGAGAGCATTTCTTCGGCGCTCTTTTCCGATTCTGGATAAACTCTCCGATACGCATCCACAAACGGGCCGATCAGCCATGCCCAAACCGTTCCCTGGTGATATGCAGAGTCGCGCTCGAAAGGTGATCCGATGTAAACAGGAACGTACTTTGGATCTTTCGGCGACAGCGAACGGAGCCCGACGGGTGTGAGGAGCTCGGCTTCGACCTTATCTACGATGAGCTTTGCCCGCTCAGAATCAAGCATCGAATGCGGGAGCGAAATCGCAAAAATTTGATTGGGCCGTACCGAACCGTCGCGGTTTCCGTTTTCGACGACGTCGAACAGACACTGCTCGTCATCATTCCAAAACAAAGCATTGAAGCTGATCTTCGCGAGCGCGGCGAGCGCGATGTAACGCGAGCGGTCCTCGTCGTCCCCGAATCCCTCGGCGAACTCTGCCATGATACAGAGTGCGTTGAACCAAAGCGCTTGTACCTCGACGGGCTTTCCGGTTCTAGGCGTTATCACAAGGTCGCCGATCTTGGCGTCCATCCACGTGAGCTGCACACCGGGTTCGCCGGCACACAGCAATCCGTCGGTGTCGACGTGGATGTTGTAACGAGTTCCCCGCAGGTGCCATGCAAGAATGTCGGCAAGCTTGAGATATAAGTTGTCGCGAATAAAGGCGAGGTCGCCGGTGTGTGCTGCGTAAGCGCGAACGGCCTCGAAATACCAGAGCGTCGCATCAACGGTATTGTACTCGGCCTCGCTTCCGGCGTCGGGAAAGCGATTAGGCAACATCCCTTCCGAGATGTGATTTGAAAACTCCTGCAGAATCCCCCGTGCGATCTCCGGCCGGTTCGTCGCAAGCGTTAGCCCGCTCAACGCGATCATGGTGTCGCGGCCCCAGTCCGAAAACCACGGATAGCCCGCGATGATCGTCTGCCCTTCGGCACGAGAAACGACGAACTGGTCCGCCGCGACCGCGAGCTCCCTGGTGAAATCGTCTTCAGCTCTCGCCATCTTCACCACGCCCTTTCGTCGCTTGATCTCTGCTTTTTCAAGCGTGTCGGCTTCCGCGGTTGAACCGGCGATCGAAACGATAATGTAGGCCCGGCTGACATTGTCGAACGTCATCGAGAACGGCTGGAAAAGATCTTCGCGAAAATCGAAGCCGCGTTCTCGTTCGATCGCGTACTCGAAATCGTGATACCAGTAACCCGTCTTTTCTATACGCGCCGATGCGTGATGAAAAAATATCGGAGGCATTTCCGCGACCGGCTTCATCTCGACGACCCCGCTACTTTCTATGTAATCAGTTATAAACGCGGCATCTTCGTGGCGAAGATGATGGTAATCGATAAACGACAGTAGAGGCCGCACCTCGAGCGACAGCGCGCGTGTATCGCTCCGTCTTGCGCGCGTTACTTTCCACCGACAGATCACGGTGTTCTGGCCGTGAGCCATGAATATTTTTTTCTCGAGCTGTATGCCGGCGATCTCGAATTTCCAGATCGGAAAAGGGTCAAGCCGGAATGTCCGTAGGAATTGAAATCCTTGGGGATAGATCTTGCTGGGATACTGATTTGCCGACAGCTCGTACGGCAGGCCGTCAATAAAGAGTGTCTCTTCAAGCTTCGACAGCATCGTGACCCTTCCCAGCGGAGGCTCAACGGCAGGGGTGAAGATGCCGTGATAACGGCGCGTGTTCGCACCCGAGATCGTACCTGAACCGAAACCGCCGATGCCGTTCGTCTCGAGCCATTCCCGCGATGAAGCAGCTTGAAAATCGGTGCAGATATCTGAGTTGAAAACAATCATTTGTGAATAGTGAACCGTAAATCGTGAATCATGAATAGCAAGGATTGACCGGCGTGATTTTGTAACTCTGATTCACGATTTACGATTCACGATTTCCGCATAAACGCGTTCCGTTTCGTCGAGCATCCGGGTTAGCGAAAATTTCTCAGCAGCCCGCCGCTGCATCGAGTCACCGATGGCCGTGTGGTCATCGGTCGTAAGAATATCGCATATGGCGGCCGCAAGGCGCACCGGATCCTGGATCGGAACGAGCTTCTCGTCCGCTCCTAAAAGCTCACGTGCGCCTTCCGTTGCGGTGGCTACGACCGGCGTTCCGCGGATCATCGCTTCCAATATCGCAAGGCCAAAGCTTTCGGAGTGGGACGGTGAAACGAAAACGTCTATGGCGGCATAAAACGGAGCGGTGTCGTCGAGCCAATCTAGCCAGAGCACTCGCTCGCCAATACCGAGCACGTTCGCAAGCCGACGCAGTTCTCGTCGAAATGATTTATCCATCGTGTGATCGAGCCCGGTAACGACAAACCAGCAATCGGGAATTCGTTTCACGACTTCGGCGGCGGCAAGAATAAAATCGCGCTGGCCCTTGGCCTCGCGTAGGTCGCCGAGTGTGCCCACGATCGGGGCTCCGGGAGCGATATCGTGAAACCTGCGAAACTCATTGCTCATCTCCTCTCGATCCCGAAGATTCTCGAGATCTAACCCGTTCGGGATCACGACCACTTTGTGGGCCGGAAAGACCAACCGCAGCTCGCCGCCGACAAAGTCGGAAACACCGATCGCCTTCGCCAGATTTTTCAACGCGAACTTATTGAACGGTTTCAAAGGAGAGAGCATGTGCCGCGTAAGAACAAACTTTGAAGGTTTTGCGGTATGCGATGCGATGCTGGCGGGAATATAGTCTCGCGGCACGTGAGCGTGGATGATATCGATATCCTTCTCGCGCACAAACTCGGCGATCTTCATGGCGCTCAATACCCCAAAAGAATGACGGATCGATACATGAAAAATGTTCTTTCGCGGAAGAAACTCGAGCCGATGCTGCCAGTCGCTTGTCGGACGCAGCGCGACGAATATCTCGTGCCCGCGATGGTGCAGGCTCCGGCACAGATCGACGAGGTGCCGCTCAGTTCCGCTGTAGTGCCGTGCCGATGAAATGTGCAGAATTCTTAACGCAATAAAATAGATTCTTAATCTCTTAGTGCTTGCCGGTCAATCTGCGAGACGCACGGAGGGCGAAACAAAAAAAGGCGCGCTCGCCGAAGCGAACGCGCCTGAAAGCTTCTAAGCTGCTGCTTAGAAATTGAAACGAGCGGCAAACTGGATCTGCCGTTCGCGATAGTTGAAGCTGTCGGTACCGACTATTTTACCGAAGTTGGTATCGTAGGTCAGAGTCTGATTAGCTCCAGTGCCAGACCTTATGTAAAGCTGCGAAGTTTTTGAAAAGACATGCGTACGGTTGAATATATTGAAACCCTCAGCAATCAATTCAAGGTTGTAGCGTTCCGTGAAATTAAACCGCTTGGACACGCGAAGATCGACGTTGATCAAACTCGGCAAGCGGAAAAAGTTTCTGGGCAGTCTAGGGAAGCGGTTGTCGCCACTGCTTCCGTTGATCTGCAACGAACCAGCGCTGATCGTACCGTCATAGGGCTTGCCCGAGTAGTAATTAAAGATCGGCGAAATCGTCCATCCATTCAAAAGGTACTTGTAAAATGTGTTGTCCGAACCCTTATAAAACGTCGGCGAATAAACCGCGCTGACGACAACCTTGTGACGGACGTCGTTGTTACTGGCGCCGGAATCGAACGAGCGATCCATGACATCATACGGCGAATTGTTAATTGGGAATATCGCTGAGTTCTGAAGTGTGTCAGTCGATCTCGCAAACGTCCAGCTCGCCTGTACCTGTAGACCATCCGTAAAACGACGGTTGAACTGAGCTACAAACGCATCGTACTGGGATTTTACCGAACTCTGGATCTGGGTCAGAAACTGCGGCAATGCGTTCACAGCACGAGCGTATTGCGGAACCTGAAACACCTGACCGCTTGCCGGTCCACCGGACACCGTATAAGTCACGACGTTAGGGGTTGTAGCGTTACCCGCGCACGGTCCGGAAGCGGCGGTTCTGAATTCGCACAGAACAAGGTTCTGATTAACGAACGTCGGCAAATGCGCTCCGCGACTTCCGAGATACGAAACCGAGACAACAGTGTTCTTCGCGATCTGATGCTCGAGGATCAAATCATATTGCTGAATAGCGGGATTTTGAAAGTCACGCTGGAAAAACTGGATCGCAGCGGAGTTTGGTGCAAGGGTCGCACTAGATACCACGTTCGGAAATATCGGAGCAGCAGGATTCGTCGCAATCGCGAAACTGACCTGACCCTGTCCACTCGGATTTCCGGTATTGATCAGAGCGTTGAAAACCTGTGCCGTCATCAAGCGACCGAAATAGATTCCGAAGCCGCCGCGAAGCGAGGTCTTGCCGTTTCCGAAAACGTCGACTGCGAAACCGACCCGAGGACCAAAGTTATTTGTGTCATTCGGCATCGTCGACGTCGCCTCGTTCAGGGTTCGTCCATCGTTCGGAATTACCGCTGTGCCCGTGTTAGCAAGGACCGCATCAGGCAGCTGCTGGTATTCATATCTGAGTCCCATGTTGAAAGTTACACGGGGCGTCAGACGGAAATCGTCCTGAATGAAGGCGCTGTATTCGTTAACGCCAAGGTCGAGGCCGGCAATTCCGAACCCCTGAATATAATCACTCGTATAGCACCGTCCGGGAATGCGGCCGGCACCGGCCGGCGTCGTGACGCATCCGGTGATGGGCGTAGCCGGACTCTGCCAGTGGACGTAATCGACGATGAAATCGCTGATGTTGTTGTACGAGTACGCACCGGCCTCGGTCCGAAGATTCGAGATGCGGTCAAACACATGACTGAATTCGCCGCCGAACTTGATCGTGTGACGGCCCGTGGTCCACGTCAGAGCATCGTTGACCTGCCAGCGTCGCTCGTCGGGATAAGCATTTCGTTCGAAGTTGTTCGTGGTGCCGAATGTTAAGCCGTTGGTAAGGAATACCGAAGGCGATCTCGGGCCCTGCGACGTTGTTGCCGTCGTCGGCTCGCCGGGAAGCGGCTCCTGACTTAAAGCGCGTCCGAGTTCTCTCGAATACTGGAAGCGAGCTTCGTTCAGCACGTTCGTCGACAACGTCGACTGAAGGCGGGCATTGAACGTATCGACGTCGACATAGTCGTCGCCGAAGCTGGCCCGGCCGTTTGTATTTGTCGCCTGGGTCTGCAAACCGGCAGGTGATTTCCATCGAAGCCGATTGTAAGAACCAGTCAAAGTGTTCGACGAGTTAATATTCCAATCGATCTTCGGGAAGATTATCGTTTGATCACCCCTACGCGGCACTTCTCCGGTCAGCGAATTCAGGAACGTCAGAGTGCTGTCGATCTGGCCGCTCGTTACGCCTTTGGCAGTAATGCCTGTTCGAGTCGCTGCTGACAAGTTTAAATAGGTCGGGCTACTAAATCTTGAAAGGCCGGGGAAATCTCGCTTCTGCTGATCATATGTGAAGCAGAAGAAAAGACGATCTTTGAGAATCGGGCCGCAAACGTTTCCCCCGAACTGATGGCGAACATCTTTCGGCTTGATGCCGATGACAGTCGTCGTAAAATCCGGGTTCAGGATCGTGCGGGTTGCGCTCGGGTTGCGGGCGCCGAATTTGTTATTTCGATAGTACTCGAAAATCTCACCATGAAATTCGTTGGTTCCGCTTTTCGTTACTGTGTTAATCACACCGCCGGCCGAGCGGCCATATTCGGCCGAGTAGTTCGAAGTATTTACCTGGAACTCACGGATCGCCGACTGGCTGACAACGTATCCGATGCGGGTTCGTCCGCGCTCTTCAGACTGCCAGGCCTGATTGTTGTCGCCGCCATCGACCTGACTGTTGTTCAATACGCCCGAGATCCCACGAAAGCTGACGAGACCGAATGTTCCATCAGGAACGGTGGCCGGCGTCAACAAGACGAAGTTAGCGGCGCGTCGTCCATTGATCGGGAGTTCGCTGATCGACACTTCGTTTAAGTTGGAGGCGAAGTCCTGCGAGCTTGTGTTGATGACCGGTGCCTCAGCCGTGACATTGACGACCGCGGTCGCCGTGCCGATTGTCAGCGGGAGATCGACGTTCGTGGTCTGTCCAACCTCCACCACAACGGTTTCCGCTTTAGCTGGAGCAAAGCCGGACACTGTGGTCTCAACGCTATAAGTTCCGGGAACAAGGTTAGACGCCTTGTAGCCGCCATCCTGGTTCGTATTCACAGTCACTACGCTGTTCGTGCCAAGATTCGTCACGGTCACGGTTGCGTTCGGCACAACCCCGCCCTGTGGGTCTGTTACGTTGCCGTTAATCGCACCGGTGACGGTCGACTGTGCAAAAACCTGCCCGAAACCGAGTACTAAGCTCAGTGCGAGGAGGCTAAGAATTTTAATCGAAAAGTTTTTAGTCATTGGTTTTGTTGACCTCAAAATTAGTCTGAATTTGCTGATCAAATGAGTTCGCTGAAAGCGCTCCGATATTTTGAATTTTGGATATTTCTATTGCTTTTTGGATTGCGGGGTGACACAACCCGGTTGATCCCAAAAACTTTGGAATCGGAAATCTTCCGCCTTGATAAATTAAGTATTGCGTTTGTAAACCCTTACAAATTTCACGCTTTAACCTTAAAGAGCGGCTGAGCTGGAGATGTGAAAATCGTCAATTAAGGGCTCTAAGGTCAACGCAAGTTCAGTTCCCCTAAGCCACCCCTCACGTGCACATCTTCCGACAAGAGCCCGCGAGGTTCAAATTCACGAAATTATCCCATTATTCGGCGAGCAGCGGCTTGATTTTCGAGCATGTGAAACCTCTGCGTAACATCGGTCAATACATTGACCGATCTGTCCGCTGGAAGACCAAGAAAGGCTCTCATGTAACCTATACTCCAAAAGGTCAAACGGCCTGAAAACAAATAATTTGCGTGCCTACGCGAAACTTGACTTTTTTGTAAGAGTGGTTTAGATTGTTCGGGCATCAAAGCGGAGGTTTGTACTATAGCTGAGCTAAGATGCGTATTTTAACAGCGAAAAAGGGGGAGTTATGGCTCAGGTAGGTTATTCTACATCATCATACAAGACGCCGATGCATCATCGCATTCTTGCGAATATGCCGGTAAAGGCAAGTTGGATTGATGAGGAAAGCGGAAAGCGGATCAGCGTGGAAGGAATTACCGAAAACGTTGGCGAGACAAGCACACTGGTGAATCTCGAGCAGTTACCGCCGGTCGGAAGCGAGATCAGATTGAAGATCTTGGAAGAAGACAAACCAATCATCGAAGTTTCGGCTCAGGTAATCAGAGTCGAACGCGATCCCAGCAAGCCTCTTGCGGCGCTGACAATTTCTGAGAATCTCAAGAAATGGAAGCA